>NZ_LMIC01000024.1:0-24550 GCF_001428585.1 Duganella sp. Root198D2
GCGCCGATGATAGTGCTGCAACCAGTGTGAAAGTAGGTTATCGTCAGGCTCTTATTAGAAAAGCCCGCTAGGCATGTGCCAGCGGGCTTTTTGCTTTTGTTTTCGCCCCTGTGCTTATCGCAATAAGGCGCCGACCAGCACCGCTATGAACATGGCGCCGAAGTAGCGCAGCCACTTTGCGTTGTAGTTCTTCCAGGCCGGTACGGCCAGCATCACTGCGACGACAAACGGCAATGGCGTGTGGAGGTTCAGGCATAAGGTGATGGCGAAGTAGACCTGGATGATGATGGCTACCCAAGGGCGCCCGGTGAATGTCCCGCGGCCACCGCGCGCCGCTGCCGGCGCCTCTGCAGCCGGCCTTGCAGTCGGCCGCGAAGGGCCGCTCGTCGGCGTAACTACCTTTTTCCTGGCCGCGGTTTTTTCCTGCGTCAGTTGTTGCTGCGTTTTTTCCAGCTCGGGCGCCGGCGCTGCCGCGGCTTGCCAGAATCCGGCCCATGGCTCCTTTCCTTGCGCCGACAAGGCGCGGAAACCGCTGCTGCGGCGCGCGGCTGGCGTGCCGGCAGCGGGGGCCAGTGCCAGCCATTTCGCGCGTACTGCGCGTACCTGCTGCAGCAACGGTCCCCCCTTCGCGCCATCGACCATCCTGATGAACTGAGCGTAGCCTTCCAGCGCGTCGATGACGTTTTCATTGCCGTTCCACTGCTTGCCGGCTGGCCCGTCCTTCTCGACCTGAAATAAAGTGGCACGGAAGCGGCGCAAGGTGTCGCGGTCAAGGGACAGCTTCTTGTTGACCACGATGCCGGTGACGCTCTGGCATTGCGCATCGCTCATGACATGCTGTTTTTCAGGGTGGGGCGTAAAGCCCTCGTCGGCAATGATCTGTTTGACGCGCCATAGCAACTTGCCTGCAAGCTTGCGCGCGGCGGCATCGCCGGAGAAGGTCAGGTCATCGGCATAGCGGGTATAGGCGAAGCCCAGCTTGGCGGCGCAGCTTTGCACGCGCGCGTCGAGGCGGCGGCACAGGATGTTGGTCAATGCCGGACTGCTTGGCGCACCTTGCGGCAGTGCGCGCTCGCCGATCGCGACGAAGAATCTTTCGCCGTCCACGCTGACTTCTTCAACTGGCGTTTCCGTGCAAATCAGTCCAAGCGTAGTTGCCAGTTGTTCGCTATAGCCAAGCTCCCGGAACACGCCTTTGATGCGCGGCAGGCTGATCGAAGGGAAGAAATTCTTCAGGTCGAGGTTGATCACCACCGCCTTGCCCACGTGGGGCTGGGCATTGCTGACGATGGAGCGGCCCGGGATGAAACCGTGCGCAGCATCGTGCAGTGGCACCTTGCCAAGGATGTTGTCCAGCACCCAGTACTGCAGGCGTTTCACGCGCGGCATCGGCGCAGAGATGATCCGTTCGCCGCCGGTTTTCTTCGGCATGGCGAAACGGCGGTAATGGCTGATGCGCGATACGCGTCGCTCGAAACTCAGGAAGCGCAGCTCGGGCAGGGTAACGCCCATGGCGGTCGCAAGTTCGCTCGCGTTGTTCAGCGTCGGCAGCGACCAGCGCGCCAGCTTTTCGGCATTGCTTTCTGCCTGGTTCAAGCCGGCGGAAACGCCTGCGCCCAGGTAAAGCAGCTCGGTCGACTGGCGCTGGTGCCAGGCCGTCGCACGTTCAAAGCGTTCGCGCGCGCGCTTTTGGCGCGTTTCCTCGCGGCGTTGCCGGGCTTTGGCCAGGCGCTCCTTGCGCATGGCCTTGAGTGCCTGTTCCGGGTCCTGGATGGTGCGTAGTTCCTGCCCAAGGCAATTCAGCGCGCTACTGAGTTCGGCCTCGCGTTTGACGACTTCTTCCAGCTCGCTGGGCTGGCCGGTATTGGCGGGCCAGAAGCCAAGGCGCTGCATCTCACCCAGCACGACTTCCTGGCGCGAGCTGTTACGCAGGCGTTCCATCAATTCGGCGCGGGTCGTGACTGGCTTGGATTCGGTGGCGCTCATTGCACGGCCTCCTTGCGAGGCGAGCGCGAAAGATGCAAGCACGGCGGGATTGTCATCGAAGAGCCTTTAAGACTGGAGCGCTCCACTCGATGCCATACGACACCGGTGCCGCGAATGGACTGCAGGGCAGTCACACCGTCTTGCGGCACCGGTGTCAGTATGGCACTGTGAAGAGCGTGCCAGTGGCGCATGGGAAGAGCTGAATACGAGAACGGCGATCCGCCGTTCGGGTTGCAAGAGCCATCCCGCCGTGTTTGCTGAATCGAGTATATCAGTTCATTTGCTTTTTTCATATCAATCGTCATCCTCAAGCCGCCTGCTGCCGCGACATGCGCAGCGCGAGCATGTGCGCGCAAGGACCTTTGTGCATGCGGTTGAATGTGAAGAAGTTGCACTGGCAGGCGCCATCGACGATGCGTTCGTCGGCATCGAGCCGCAGCATGACCTGGTACTGGCGATCGCCTTGTCTGGCTTGTGCACTCAGGCGGATGCCGCCGTCGGCCACCGCTTCGACTGCATGGTTGCTCATCGCGTGCAGTGCGACCAGCTTCCAGGCCTCCTCTTCCTCGGGACTGGCGAAGCGCAGCGTATCCAGCGGCAGCGGGTCGCGCGCCAGTTCCCGCAGGCGGTAGACTTCATTCACCAGGTCGTAGACCACGCGGCCGGCTTGCGTGTACAGCGTCAGCGCGCGTTCCACCATCATGCGATCGAGACCGGTGTCGAGGGACAGTTGGGCGCTGGTGGCGAACCAGCGCTTGCCCAGCGCTTTGAAAACCTTTTCCTTGCTGTCGTTGTCGATCTCGCCGCGCGGCGCCAGCAAGTCGAACTGGCCGGCGTGCGACCAGTCGTTGGCGGTCCAGCCGGAGAGGCCAAGCGTGAACTGCATGTCGGGCAGATTGGCGATCCAGAAGCTGGGCAGGCCGCTGCCCATCAAGTGCACCGTGAAGCTTTGGGCGACCGGTATCAGGCGTTCAAGCAGCATCAGGCGGCGGCGGCCCCAGACGCGAACTTCTTCCGCCACGTTGCCGCGATAAATGGAGCGGCGGCAGACCACTTCTTCATTCCACGGTTCGAACAGTGCGCGCACCGGTTCTCCCGGCGCCAGCACGAAACGGATCGAGCGCGGGCCGACGCGTTCTTTCTTGCGCCGCATCTGCAGGCAGAAGTTGTGCACGTCCATCGGATGCAGGTCCAGCCGGCGCGCAACCATGTTCATCGCGCTGCTTACCTGCAGGAAGCCGCGTACCCAGGTGTCCGGCACATCAATCTTCTCTTCGATGAACTCGGGATCGTCTGCGGTCTTGACCTGGAAGCCGCTCGGGTCGATCGACAGCCTGGTACTTTTGTAGTCGCGGATCTTCTGGAATTCGCCGTACAGGCTTTCCGAGTAGTCGATATTGGTGGTGCCGCAAGCGAAGTCGCCGATATGGTCGAACACGTTGTGGCTGCAACTGAGCGAGGCGTAGCTCGATTCGTCGCGGCTGAAGCACTCGAAGAATACGCGGTCCGGATGCACGGTGATCACCGGGTCTAGCGCGATCCACAGTTCACGGTTGGTCTGGTACAGGTAGTTGTAATACCTGGACTGTGCCTCGTAGAAGGGCTTCATCAGCTTCGACTTGCGCTCGCGCAGTGCGCGCAGTTCGGTTTGCAGCGGCTGCAACTGTTCTTTCAGCTCGCTGCCGCGGGCCTGGAACTGCGCCAGCATCATGCTTTCGTTTTGCGCTGCCCATTCCTTGTAGGCTGTCTTGTCTTTTGGCTGGTAGCGCTGGTCGGCAATCACCACGTCGTGCAGCGCGGAGATCGCCTCGCGGAAGGGGATGTGCTTGTTGATGTCGGCGACGAAGTAGGTCGGGGCGCGCAGGGTGTCCGGCACAAAGCGCATATCGGTCGATGCCGCGCTGTTGCTGACGTAAGTCTCGCCGTAGTAGCGGTACTGGAATCTCATGTCTTGCTTCCCCGGCCGGCGATGGCCGCCGGCGTGTGGATCGTGATGGCTGCCGGCAGTTCCGGATAACGCTGCTGGATGGCGCGCAGGCCTTCGATGTATTGCGACTTATCGGCGATGGCGACGGTGAGCACCTGGCGCGCAAATATCCTGGCGACAAAGCCGGCGATGTCTTCCGAGAGTTCTGCCTGCGCGCGCAGGAAGGCCTGAACCCTGCCTTTTACGACGCGGCCGCGGTTCACTTGCGACAGGACGTTGAGGAAGTAGGGTTCCATGCGCTGCAGCTTGTGCACGTCGCCGGCGCAGGCGCTTTCCAGCCAGGAGCTGACGAAGAGCTGCATATTGGCGGAAGGGTGCTGGCTCAGTTTATCCAGCAGCTCGGTCACGTCGCCGACATCGAAATGCCTGGTGATCATGGCGCGGCCGAAACGTTGCGCGGCCGGATCCTGGTGGTCGCACAGGTTCACCAGCAGCAGCGGCGTCCAGTCGTCGCGCGTGCAGGAATCGGTAAAGAAGGCCGTGGCGAACTCGCGGCTGTCGTCGAAGCGGCTGTCGAAGATGCGCAATGCTGCTTCCATCTGGCCCCGCACGCGCTGCGGGTCGGAGCGGTAAGCCTCGAATGCCCATTGCCGGACGCTGGCTATCGGGTTGCGGCCGAAGGATGCCCAGGCCGCGACGTCGAACTGCCCGCTGCTGAAGCGGGGCAGCAAGCGCGAGCCGAGAAGCAGGGCGCCCTTGCTGCGTGCTGCCAGCAGGCGCACCAGCAATGCGGTATCGGCCAATTGTGCTTCGTCCTTCAACGGCCCGGTAACCCAGGCCACCAGGTCGGCGTGCATGCCCTCGCCGGTTTCGCTGCGGAACAAGGCGTCGAGCAGCCCTTCCAGCAAAGTATGGCGGAAGCCGGCATCGGCGGAGCTCAGGCGCTGGACGACCGGATCGACGCCACGCCTTACGCTAGCCTCCGCGCTGGTGGCGAAGGCGATGATCAGGTCCGATTGCGCGGCCAGTACCTGGTCCGGCAGCATGCCGAACAGGCGCACGGCGGCACCGCGCACTTCGGCGTCTTCATCCTTCAGAAGCATGGCCAGCTTGGAACCGGGCAGCATGCCGGTGGGTGCCGGATGCAGTATCAGCCACTGGCAGGCCAGCAGGCGCACTGCAGCCAGCGCATGGCCAAGCAGCTGCAGCAGGCGTTCATAGGGCGCGCCGGCAGCGGCATCTCGCAGCGAATTCTCGATCAGCCAATGCAGGTCGGCGCCGATTTCCGGCACCGTATTACGCGCATCGTCGATATCGGCGCAGTTGTCCAGCCAGTCCAGCAGCTGCATGACGATAGCCGGCGCCTGGCCCGGCAAGGTGGCTGCGACCTGGCACAGCATGCGGCCCTGGCGGCGTACCGCCTCCAGCGGCGCGCAGGCGACGGCTGCGACCAGCAGCGGATCGGCAGCGTAGTGCAGCGGGTCGCGCACGATGCAGTCCAGTGCGTACTGGGTCGCTTCCGGCAGGGTGCACTGGATCAGCAATAGCAGCCATTCGGTCGGCGGAATGCCCGGCTCGAAGCGTCGGCGCGCTGTCTGGAAGGCAAAGCGCGCCGTCGACAGGTAGGGGCTGCGCAGCAGCTCGCGGATCACGTTCATTTCCAGCGCTGCGCAGAAGGCCTGGTTGTCGGCCAGCGCGCGCGCCGCGAATTCATGCACACCGCCGCAGCGGCTTTGCTGCATCAGCGCAAGCAGGGCCTGCGGCTGCGCGTCCCACAGTTCGGGGAATGCTTCCTGGCGCCTGTCATCGGGCTGGATAGGGTGGAGCTGGTACCAGCTGGTGCCAGGGCGGTTGCTGAGCCAATGGCCGCGTGCGCGCAGCATGCGGTTGAAGACCATCCAATGGCTATAGCTGTCGTAGTACCGGCCGCCGCGCGAACTCGGCTGGCCGGCGTCGCTGTCGTCCATCGCGGCCAGCATGCCGAGCGCCATCTGGATGTAGCCCGGGTCGCGGTCCTGCGCCAGGCTGCGCAGGGTGCGCCAGCCGCGCCGGCGCAGGTAGTCGCGGGTGCGTACGCCGTAAGCCACCTTGCTGTCCGGGCGCGACGCTTCCTCCGCATACTTGGTGTAGGCGCGGCGCACGTAGACCCACTGGCTGCTGCTGGTATGGGTATCGGTGTCAAAGCGCTGCTGGAGCAGGCCAAACAGCTCGGCATCGCCGGCCATTTCCGCAGCTTTGTAGATGTGGCGTACGGCGCGGAAGGTCCCGGCGCGCAAGCGCATCCGCTTCAGGTGGATACGCAGGATGCGGCGCGCCAGCGGCTGGCTGAGGGCTACCTGATGCAGCTGCTCCAGCCAGTCCGATTTCGACAAGCCTTGCCAATCGTCGTCGCCGTTAGCGATCGACAGCAGTTTTTCTTCGTCCTGCTGGTCCCAGGCGCTGCGCAGGGCGGCCGGCCAGTCGGCCAGCAGGCGGGAAGCGTGTGCCTGTCGCGCGCCACCATCAGCCAGCATCAGCCAGGCTTGCAGGGCAATGCGGCGCACGGCATCGGTGCGGCCGCGCGCGTGCAGCTCCTGCATGGCGATGGCGGCACCGGTGTCGCCGCAGCGGCCGATGGCCCAGGCCAGGCAGTAGTCCTGCATGGCGTCGCCGCGTGCGATCAGGTCGACCATGGTGGGAACGGCGCCACGCAGGCGGCGCTCGCCAATGCGCCAGATGATACGGTTGCGGTGGTGCTGGTCCAGGTTTTTCCAGTTCCCGGCCTGCAGTTGCTGCAGCAGCGCGACGGCAGCGGGATCGGATGGGGTTTGTGCCGGAGCCGGGGCATTTGCCACGCTTTGCGGCACGGCAGGTTCCGGGGCGGATGCCGGATCGCTGAATCCTTGCGCGGCGCGCTCGATCAGCGCCAGTTCGAAGAGGGTTTCCGCGGCTTGCCAGTCGACCGGCTGTGGCGTGCGCGTGCTTTCGCGCCATTCTTCGCCGGTGCGGCCCTGGCGCAGGTTGACCAGGTAGCGGACCGGTGAGCCTCCCACGGAGCCTGCCACCTCGCATAGCTCGATCTCGCAATGGATGGTGGCGTCTTTTTGCCTGCGAACCAGCCTGCTTTTCCGAATCAGCTTCACTGTAGTGCGTGCCTTGACTTGAAATGCGGTTACTCACCAGGACGATGGTAGCCAATCCTGAAAGTGTTTGCAAATAAAGCAATGCCTACATTGGCTTGAGCAGCGCTTCCATCAATGGTTCGCAGGCGGCGGCGAGCGTGTCCAGGCTAGCTTCGCGCAAGGCATTGGTGTCGACGGTTTGCTGCGTCGCCAGGCCGGCCCAGTGCAGCAAGGCGCGGCCGGCTTGCGGGTGGTCGAACAGGCCATGCAGGTAGCTGCCGAGCACCTGGCCATCGGCGGAGATGGCGCCCTCCGGCCGGCCGTCGATGAAGAAGGCCGGTTGCGCCAGGGCGGAACCGGTCGAGACGCCCATGTGGATCTCATAGCCGCTGACGGGTGCATCGTCGAAAGCGCATCGGCCGCTGACTTGCGCCAGGCGTTTGTCGCGCGTGAGCGCTGTCTGCAGGTCCAGCAGGCCCAGGCCTTCTTCGCTGCCGGCCCGGCCTTCCACGCCGTGCGGATCCACCACCTGCGTACCCAGCATCTGGAAGCCGCCGCAGATCCCGATCACCTTGCCCCCGTAGCGCAGGTGGCGCGCAATCGCCTGCGGCCAGCCGCCTTCTTTCAGCGCGGCCAGGTCGTCGCGCGTGTTCTTGCTGCCGGGGAGGATGAGCAGGTCGGCCGGCGGGATCGCTTCGCCTTTGCGCACAAAGCGCAAGTCCACGCCGGGATGGGCGCGCAGCGCATCGAAATCGGTATGGTTGCTCATGCGCGGCAGGCTTGGCACCACCACGCGGAAGGCTCCGCGTTCGGCCTGCACCGCCTGCACCGCGTCTTCGGCATCGAGGTAGAGGCCGTGCAGGTAGGGCAGCACGGCCAGTACCGGCTTGCCGGTCTGCTGCTCCAGCCAGTCCAGTCCAGGTTCCAGCAGCTTGATGTCGCCGCGGAAGCGGTTGATGACGAAGCCGATGATGCGATTGCGCTCGCTTTGGGACAGGCAGGACAGGGTGCCGACAATATGGGCGAAGACGCCGCCGCGGTCGATATCCGCGCACAGGATGACGGGGCAGTCCACCGCTTCCGCAAAGCCCATATTGGCGATGTCGCGGTCGCGCAGGTTGATTTCGGCTGGGCTGCCGGCGCCTTCCACCACCACCGTTTCGTATTGCGCCAGCAGGCGCTGGTGGGATTCCAGCACGGCCGCCATGGCGATGGTCTTGTATTGGTGGTAGTCGCGCGCATTCATGTCGCCGCGCACCTTGCCGTGGATGATGACCTGGGCACCGATGTCGCTGCTTGGCTTGAGCAGCACCGGGTTCATGTCGGTATGCGACGGGATGCCGGCGGCTATCGCCTGCAGCGCCTGGGCGCGCCCGATTTCGCCACCGTCGATGGTGACCGCGCTGTTGAGCGCCATGTTCTGCGGCTTGAAGGGCGCGACGCGCACGCCGCGCTGCTTGAGCAGGCGGCACAGGGCGGCGACGATGGTGCTCTTGCCAGCGTCGGACGTGGTGCCCTGGACCATCAGGGTGCGGTAAGGGAAGTTCATTTTGCGGGGCGGTGCTTGCGGGCTTCTTCCAGCTTTTCGCACAGTACGGCGGTGCCGGCGATCATGCGCGGGCCGGCGCGATTGAGCAGGCTGCCGTCGATCGTGAACAGGTTGTCCTGGCGCGTCGCTTTGAATGTCTTGAAGGGCCGCCAAAGGTTGACGCCACCGTAGTCTTTTTCCGCCGTGGCGAAGACTGCTTCGGGATCGGCTTCCAGTACGGCCTCGACACTGACTACTGGCGCTGTCACTTTCTGGTCGGCGAAGATGTTCTGGCCGCCGCATACTTTCAGCGCGTCGCTGACGATGTGCTCACCGTTCAGCGTGTAGAGCGGCTTGTCCCATACCTGGTAGAAGGTGCGCACCGGCGGGCGCGCGGCATATTGCGTGCGCAGGGCGGCCAGTTTCTGGCGCAATTCCCTGGCGGCGGCGTTGGCGGCGGGCTCGGTGCCGAGCAGCTTGCCCATCTTTTCCAGGTTGTCGGCAATCTGGTCCAGCTTCTTCGGCTCACTGTGGAAAATAGGGATACCGAGCTCGCGCAGTTGATCGATCTGGCGCTCGGAGGTGCCATGGCGCCAGACGACCAGCAGGTCCGGCTTCATTGCCAGCAGGCGCTCCATGTCGACCTGGCGATTGTCGCCGACGCGTGGAACCTGTTTGGCGGCTTCCGGATAGTCGCTGTAGCTGACCGCCCCCACGATCTTCCTGGCACCGCCGGCTGCGAAAAGCAGCTCCGTGACGTGCGGCGCCAGTGCGACTACACGCTCTGCAGGCTTTTGCAGGGTGACCGGTTTGCCGTCGTCGTCATTGACGGTGATGGCGGCGTGCGCAGGGAATTGGGAGGCGCACAGCGCGAAAAGCAGCAGGTATCGTTTCATCGGTTGGTCCATTCATTCAATGCCAGTTCAAGGCGATGCCAGCCTGCTTCGTCAGCAGGCAGCCCGAGGCGGATGCCGCGCGCCGCTTCGCGGAACAGGCGTACCCAGATGCCGCGGCGCGCCATGTGGTCGTGAAATTCTTCGGCACGCGCTTCCGGCCACCATTGGAACAGTGCCGTGCCATTGCTGGCGATGCCGTGACCGGCCAGCAGCTGGCGCAGGCGGGTACCGGCCGCGTGCAGTGCTTCTTGCGTAGCGTGCTGCCAGGCGCTGTCCACGAGCGCAGCGCGCGCCACTTGCTGAGCCGGTCCACTGACGGCCCAGGGGCCCAGCATATCCGCCAGCGGCGCCAGGATATCCCCGCTTGCGGCGACGAAGCCGAGGCGCACGCCGGCCAGGCCGAAGAACTTGCCGACTGAGCGTAGCACGATCAGGCCAGGAACCTGCGTGGAGCCGGCGAGGCTTTGGGCGCCGTCGGTGTCGGCAAAGGCTTCGTCGATTATCAGCCAGCCGCCGCGTGCCCGCAGCACTTCGGCCCACTGCAGCAGTGTTTCGCGCGGCACGACCGCACCGGTGGGATTGTTCGGGTTGCAGACCACCACTACGTCGGCAGTGGAGACTGCGGCGCCAAGTTCGCTGTAGGGAACGGCGCTGGTGTGGTGGCCATGCTGCGACCAATGGTGCAGGTGTTCGGCGTAGCTCGGGCTGGCGACTGCCACGCGCGATGGCGGCCGCAGGCGGGGCAGGGCCTGGATTGCCGCTTGCGTGCCGGCTACTGCCAGCATGCGCGGCGCACCGTAGTAGCGCTGCGCAGCTTCCAGCAGGGCCGGGTCGTGTTCGGGCAGGCGGTGCCAGGCATCGATGGCCAGAGCTGGCGCTGGGTAGCCATTGGGATTCAGGCCGGTCGACAAGTCGAGCCAGTCGTTGCGGCCGTAGCGTTGCGCTGCCTCGCGCAGTTTGCCGCCGTGTTCAAGCATGATGTACTCCGTAGGAGATGGCCAGCAATATGGCCAGCCATAGCCCGGTCGTATTGCGCACCAGGTGCCAGGCGCGGGGGATGTCGGCGGCTGACGCCTCGTCGCCCTGGCCCAGCGGCGGCCGTTGTTCGATTTCGCCGCCGTAGCTTGCGGCACCGCCCAGTTGCAGGCCGAGCGCGCCGGCGCCGGTGGACATGACCGGGCCCGCATTGGGACTGCTCCAGGCCGGGGCTTGCCTGCGCCAGCAGGCCAGTGCGCGGCGCGTACCGCCTGCACCCGGTGCCAGCAGGGCGTAGCTGATTGCTGTCAGGCGTGCCGGCAGGTAGTTCAGTGCGTCGTCAATGCGGGCGGCGCTGCGGCCGAACAGGTTGAAGCGTTCGGTGCGGTAGCCCCACATGGCATCAAGCGTGTTCGCCAGGCGGAACATCAGGGCGCCGGGGCCGCCGGCGATGGCGAACCAGAACAAGGTTCCGAAGACTGCGTCGTTGCCATTTTCCAGCATTGACTCAGTAGCTGCTTTGGCGAGGTCGGATTCTGTGGCATGCCCGGTGTCGCGGCTGACGATGCGCGCAGTCAGGGCACGTGCGGCTGCCAGGTCGCCGGCCTGCAGTGCAAGCCAGATGGGGAGCATGTGGTCGCGCAGGCTGCACAGGCCGAGGCAGAAGTAGAGGAGTATCGCGTGCAGGGCCGTTTGTGCCGCAGGCGGCAGGGACTGGGCGCAGAGCCAGGCTGCGAGCATGGTGAGCGGCAGCACGGCAAGCGCCCAGGCCAGCGCACCGCGGATAAAGCGGGCGAAGGGCGCAGCCGGCTTGGCGGCGCGCGGATTCAAGCGTTTTTCGATGGCGCTGGCCAGGCGGCCGAAGCCCACCAGCGGATGGAAGCGCGACACTTCGCCGAGCAAGGCGTCGAGCAGCACTCCAGCCAGCAGCGCGCCTGCGAATATGGTCCAGTCCAGGCCTGCCAGCAGCATCACGTGTCTTTCAGCATCAGCGGCAGGCCGGCCGCGACAAAGGCGACCCGGTCGCAGGCAGCTGCAACCGACTGGTTCAGGCGTCCAGCCTCGTCGGCATAGCTGCGCGAGACAGCTCCCCAAGGCACGATGCCCATGCCGACTTCATTCGATACCAGCACCACGTCGCCGCGTTCGACTGCCAGCTCGTCCAGCAAGGCAGCGCGCTGCTCGTGGAAGCGCGCCGGCAGCTCGATCGTGCCGACCTCCGGGTACCGCGTGCCGTCGCAGAACATCAGGTTGGACAGCCACAGCGTCAGGCAATCGACCAGCAGCAGGCGGTGCGGCGCGCGCCATTCGGCCAGGACTGCGGCAAGGGCGACCGGTTCTTCCACGGTGTGCCATTGCTGCGGGCGCTGTGCGCGATGCTGGGCGATGCGGGCCGTCATTTCAGCGTCGCCCGCGGCAGCGGTGGCGATGTAGACCACCTCCTTGCCGGAAGCCGCAGCAATGCGTTCGGCATGGGCGCTCTTGCCGGAGCGCGCACCACCGAAGACCAGGGTGCGGCTCATGCTGCGCTCCGCGAAAACATGGCTGCCACAGCGGCTGGATTGGATGGGAAGTAGGCGTGGAAGTAGGAGGCCTGCAGCGATCCTATGCGGTAGACTGCTTCGCCTGCGGCACCGCTGGGGTGTTTTTGCGTTGTCGCGGCAGGCGGCACCCCGGTTTCCAGGCGGGAATAGTGGAAGGTATGGCCGCGCAACGGGCCCTGCGCCGTAGGCATGGCCTGCGCACCCAGGCCGGCAAGCCGGGCTTGCATGGCGACCTTGCCGGGCAACAGGCCGGCCATAGGCCAGTCATTGCCCTCCTTGTCCTGCAGCGATTCGGCAAGGGCCATCATGCCGCCGCATTCGGCCACGATCGGCAAGCCGTCGGCATGCGCGGCGCGCAGCGAGGTTTGCCAGCGCCGGCCTGCGGACAGCCCGGCACCGTGCAGTTCAGGGTAGCCGCCCGGCAGGTAGACGGCCGTGGCCTGGGGTGGCACCGGCTCGTCGGCCAGCGGGGAAAAGTAGTCAAGCTGCGCCCCCAGCGCTTCCAGCGTCGACAGGTTGGCAGGGTAGAGGAACATGAAGGCCGCATCGCGCGCGACGGCGATGCGCGCACCGTCGAGCAGCCGCACGGCCGGAGCGTCATTGGCGCCGGGCGCTATGCGCGCTGCCGGCAACGCGTCCCATACCGCAAGGTCAAGCGTCAACTGGTCAGCCAGCGTGTCGAGCAAGTCATCGAGGCCTGCGACTTCGTCCGGCAATACCAGACCCAGGTGGCGCTCGGGCAGCGAGGCCGCCTGCTTCGGCATGGTGCCCAGCAGGGGAATGTCGCGCAGCGAGGATGCCACCATGGCCGCGTGCCCCGCACTGGCAATGCGGTTCGCCACCACGCCAGCCATGGCAACCGGCCCATAGTCCCGCAAGCCGTGCACCAGCGCCCCGGCCGTTTGCGCCATGGCGCCCGCATCGATCACCGCCAGTACCGGCAGGCCGAATTCGCGCGACAGGTCGGCCGCGGAGGGCGTGCCGTCATACAAGCCCATCACGCCTTCCACCAGGATCGCGTCGGCCTGCGCAGCCGCTGCGGCCAGCAAGGCGCGGCAGCGTTCAGCGCCGACCATCCACAGGTCAAGCGATTCGACCGGGGAACCGCATGCCCGCGCCAGCACCATCGGGTCGATGAAATCCGGGCCGCATTTGAAGACCCGCACGCGGCGGCCTGCGCGGACCAGCTTGCGCGCCAGCGCCGCTGTGACGGTGGTCTTGCCTTGCCCGGAAGCCGCGGCGGCAATCAGGACGGCGCGGGCTACCATTCGGTGCCCGGCTGCGCCGCGATGCCGGCCTTGAAAGCGTGTTTGACCACGGTCATTTCAGTCACGGTATCCGCCACGTCGATCAGCTCCTGCGGCGCGGCGCGGCCGGTGACCACGGCGTGCTGCATTTCTGGCCGGTCCAGCAAATCGGCAATCACTTCGTGCACGTCCAGGTAGCGGTACTTGAGGGCGATGTTCAGTTCATCCAGCACCACCATGCCGTAGGACGGATCGCGCAGGAAGGCGCGCGCCTGCTCCCAGGCCTGCTGCGCCTTCTCGACATCACGCTCGCGGTTCTGGGTCTCCCAGGTATAGCCCTCGCCCATGGCGTGGAAGCTGCATTCTTCCGGGAAGCGGCGCAGGAACTGCTCCTCGCCGGTCGACATGGCGCCCTTGATGAACTGCACCACGCCTACCTTCATGCCATGCCCCATGGCGCGCATCGCCATGCCGAAGCCGCTCGAACTCTTGCCCTTGCCATTGCCGGTATTGACGATCAGGACGCCGATATTCTTGTCGGCTGCCGCGATCTTGGCGTCGATGATGGCCTTCTTGCGCGCCATGCGGTCGCGGTGGCGGTCGTTGATGTCGCTCATTGGGGGCTCCCGGGAATGAAGATGGTACGCTCGCCGTGGCGAACGATTTCGATTGGATGGTCGAGGTATTCGCTCAGGACAGGCGGCTGCATGACCTCTGCGACCGGCCCGGCCAGCCAGCGCCCGTCGCCCATCAGCAGCAGTGCGTGCGAAGAAACGCTGTGCGCCAGCGTCAGGTCATGGCCGACAATTACCACGGTCTTGCGCTGTTCGCGGCATAGCTTGGACAGCAGCGACATCACGCTGACCTGGTGCGCCAGGTCGAGCGCATTGGCAGGCTCATCCAGCAGCAGCAGGGGGGTATCCTGCGCCAGCATGGCGGCGATTGCCACGCGCTGGCGCTCGCCGCCGGACAGCGTGCGCACGTCGCGCGCTGCCAGGTGATCGACTTCCATCGCGGCCAGTGCTGCAATCGCGGCATGATGGTCGTCGCTGTTTTCCCAATACCGGTTATCGTGGTAGGGATGGCGTGCCGACAGCACGGTTTCGATCACCGAGTATGAGAAAGCATCGCTGCGCGCCTGCGCCAGGAAAGCGCGCTTGAGCGCCAGTTCCTGCAGCGGCCATTCGCCCAGCGCGCGGCGGTCGATGCTGACATAGCCTGCTTCCGGCTGGCGCAGGCCGGCCAGGGTGCGCAGCAAGGTGCTTTTGCCGGCGCCGTTGCGGCCGATCACGCTCCAGCATTCGCCATCGCCGACCTGCCAGTCCAGCTTATCGACCAGGATGCGCTTGCCCATGGCAAGGCGCAGTTGATGGGTGCCGATCATCTTATTTCCTCAGCCGGTGCAATTGGTACAGGAAGACCGGTGTGCCGACCAGCGCGGTCACTACGCCTGCCGGCAGCTGCTGCGGCGCGATGATGGTGCGTGCGACGGTGTCGGCCAGCACCAGGTAGGCGCCGCCTATCAAGGCGGCGCTCGGCACCAGCAAGCGGTGGTCCGGGCCCAGGGCGAAACGGCAGGCGTGCGGCACGATCAGGCCGACAAAGCCGATGCTGCCGGCTGTGGTGACGGCGCTGGCGGTCAACAGGCCGGAACAGAAGAACAGGCCCTTGCGCAGGGCCCCGACGCGGATGCCCAGCGTGGCTGCCGCTTCGGCATGCAGCGCCATCACGTTCAGCGAACGCGCTACGCGCAAGGAAAACGCCAGCCCACCGGCCAGTACGATCCACGGCAGCCAGCGGATCGGGGAGCCGGACAGGTCGCCGATCAGCCAGAACACCATGGTGCGCAGGCGGCTTTCCGGGGCGATCGACAGCATCAGGGTGACCACGGCGATGCAGCCGGAAGACAGGATCACTCCGGTCAACAGCAGCAGGGCCGTCCCGCCTTCCGCCGCGGTGCCGCCGCGCAGGTCGCGCCGCGCCAGGAAGTACAGCATCATCGATACCACGACCGCGCCGGCGAAGGAGGCGGCATCCACCATCCACGCTGCGCACATGAACAATAACGCCGCCAGGGCGCCGACCGAGGCGCCCGACGAAATGCCCAGTACATAAGGGTCGGCCAGCGGGTTACGCAGCAAGGCCTGCATCATCACGCCAGCCAGCGACAGCGAAGCGCCGGTGACGAAAGCCGTAGCGGCCCGTTCGGCGCGCAGGCCAAGCAAATGGCCGGGCAAGGAGGCAGGCTGGCCGCTGATGAATTCCTTCAGCGCCCCAGGCATGTCGGCCAGCGGAATACTGACCGATCCGATCATGCCGGCAGCCACCAGGCTGGCCAGCGATAACAGCAGCAGCAGGATGATGACGGTAACGGCGCGCAGGCGCAGGTTGGCGGAAAGAGGATGCATAACGGGCAGCTTATCTCATTTATTTGTAGCTGTAGCGCAGGCCGGCATACACGGCGGAACCGGCGGTGGCGTAGTTGCGCGCCAGTTCATGGTGTTTGTCGGCCACGTTGTTCAAGCGCAGGGTGGCGGTCCAGGAACGGTCGAATTCCCAGGCCGCATACAGGTTCAGCAAACCATAGCCGCCCAGGCGGTTGCGGTTGGCCGCGTCGTCGAAGCGATAGCTGGACACCTGCCATTCGGCGCCGGTATTCAGGTTGCCCGCAGTATATTCCAGCGCCACATTGCCGTGGCGCCTGGCGCGGCGCACCAGCAGCTTGCCGCTGCCGTCGTCTTGCGGATTTTGCAGGTCTGCGCTGGCGGACAGCGTGAAGCTGTTGCCCAGTTGCTGGCGTGCCGACAGCGAAATGCCTTCCAGCGTGGCCTGGTTGACGTTGTAGGCGCAGCCGTTGCGGAAGCCGGGCCGTGGGCAAGGCGTGGTGTTTACCAGCAGGTCGGTCAGCTTGTTGCGATAGGCGACAGCACCCAGTGCGGTGCCGCCCTGCTCGAAGTGGATGCCGATCTCGCGGTTGCGACCCTGTTCCGGACGATTGGCCGGCAAGCCGTAGCCTGGGTAGTACAGCTCATTGAAGGTCGGCGCCCGGAAGCTGCTGCCATAGCTGGCGTTGACGCGCAGCCCTGGCGTGAAGCGGTAGCCGTAGCCCAGCGAGCCGGTGCGCTTTGAACCATACTGAGAGCTGTCGTCATTGCGGGCGGCTGCGGCCAGCAGATGCTCGCCGCGCTTCATGTTGTAGCTGGCAGCCCAGGAAGTGGTACTGCGCTCGCGTACCAGGGCTGCGGTATTGGATTCGATTTCTTCCTTGCGATGTTCGGCCAGCAGCTGCAGGCTATCGGATCCCAGCGCAATATCGTTCTGCCAGCTGTATTGGGCCTGCCTGGTGTCGATCTGGCTGGCGCTGGCGGTGAAGCTGCCGGACTTGTCGCGCGATTGCGCAGCTTGCGTCGTCATCTGCCACACGTCGCTCAGGCGATTGCGCGAATAAACCGCGACTGTGTCAATCTTTTGCGTGCTCCATGCGCGTACCTTGCTGCCGCTGTCGAAGCCCGCTTCCTGGTCGCTATGCAGGAACAGAGCGCCCAGTTCGTGGCCGCGCGCGACCTGCCATGCCAGCTGCCCATTGGCGTGTTTGCGCTCGTAGCCGTCGTCGTCCTTGTTGTAGCTGGTGCTTGCCGGCAGAGTCGCGGAGAAGCCGTGGGAGCGTTCCTTGCCCGCGCTGAGCGCGTAATTGAAGGCGCCGGCGCTGCCGGAAATACCAGCGCTGCCGGAACGCGTACCGTAAGTACCTGCCAACACGCTGGCATCCAGCGCCAGGCTGCCCTGGCCTTTCCTGGTGAAGATCTGCACCACGCCGCCGATAGCGTCGGCACCGTACAAGGTGCTCAGCGGGCCGTAGACGACCTCGATATGGTCCACCGCGCCCAGCGGAATCGCGTTCCATGCCGCCGCGCCGCTGCTGGCGGACCCGATGCGCACGCCGTCGACCAGTACGATGACCTGGTTGCCGTTGGAGCCGCGCAGGAAAACGCTGGCGTTGGTGCCGGGGCCGCCATTGCGGGTAACTTCGATGCCGCGCTGGCGCTGCAGCAATTCAGTGATGGAGCCGGCGCCGCTGCGCGCGATTTCTTCGGCGCCGATGGCCAGCGTGTCGCTGATGATGTCGCGCGCTGCCTGCGGCGTGCGGGTGGCGGTGACCAGCACGGAATTCAATACCGGAACCTGGGTTTGTGCCTGGACGGCAGGTGCGGCAACGGCCAGTGCCAGCGACGCGAGGGCCGCTTGCCGTGTGACGGGAAAAGACATGACAACTTTCTTAACGGGCCGCCGGCCCACGTCCCCGTAAGCCGGCATGAACAGGAACGGGCGCAGGGCGCGTTCCCACCTGGTCTGGCCGGTATCCGGGCTGGCAAGTCTGGCGGCCTGGCCTTCCCATGCTTTCGCACAGTGGCCGGGAGGTCGCTGCCGCACATTGAAGGCGGCACTTGCTTACCGTTGCGGGGGCAGCACACGTTGGCTGTCAGGGACAGCGCCGTGTTTCCCGTTTAACTGCATTCGAGAATTCGATTGCGGGCACCAAAACCCCGCCATTATACGGGCTTGGCGGGCCAGGACAAGCGAAGGATCTCGCAATACTTGATGTGGTTTGGCTTGGCGGCCGCCTGTTGCAGGGGCTCGCCGGCGGCGATGGCAGCCATCAAGCGGATGGTGCCGGCGTGGCAGACCACGATGGCGTCGTGCTGTAGCGCGTCGAGGAAGGATTGCACCCGGCCGGCCACTTCGCGCACGGTTTCGCCGCCGCCGGGGCGGTAGCCGAGCAGGTCGGCGGCCCAGGCATCGACCTCGGCGCGTGCGATGTCGGGCCAGCTGCGCAGTTCCCAAGTGCCGAAATTCATTTCCATCAGGCGTGCGTCGGGCGCGAAGGCGCCCAGCAGGGAGGCCAGGGCAGTGCAGCGTTGCAGGGGACTTGAATACAGGCGATAGCCCCGCGCCAGGACATCGGCCAGTTGCGGTGCCAGCGCGGCGTAGCCGGCGGCGAGGGCGTCCGCCGCCGCCGGGATGTCGCTGCTGCCGTAGCACACGCCGGATGCGACGTCGGGCTGGGGGTGGCGGATAAGGATCAGTTCCACACGCAGGCCAGCACGCCGAGGTTGAACACGGCTTCCGTCAATTGCTGGACGGCGCCGAGGCAGTCGCCGGTATAGCCGCCCAGGCGCCGCTGGAATTTGCGTGCCAGCCAAAACGTTGCCAGCAGCATGCCGGCCAAGCCGGCGCCCAGTGCGGCAGGCGACAGCCAGCCCAGGGCCACGGCACCCGCGGCCGGGAGGGCTGCGGTCAGCGCTGCGATGGCAAATTCGCCGTTGCGCATCTCCTGCGCCAGCGGCTTGGCCTTGCCCTCGGCCCGCGCATACTCCATGCGCCAGATCAGGGAGCAGGCCATGAGGCGCGACAGCGGGTGCGCCGCCAGCAGCGCGCCCAGCACCGCCAGCTTCGGCATGCTGGCCAGCGTCGCCACCTTGGTCGCCAGCATCAGGCCGATGCCGATGGCGCCATAGGCACCGATGCGCGAATCCTTCATGATTTCCAGAACGCGCTCGCGCGTGTGGCCGCCGCCAAGGCCGTCGCAGCTATCGGCAAACCCGTCCTCGTGGAAAGCGCCGGTGGCATAAATGGCGGCAGCGGTAGACAGCAGCACGGCAACCGCCGGCGGCAGCACGAATGCGGCCGCCGCGTAGACGCCCCCCGCAATCGCCGCCACCACCAGCCCTACAGCAGGGAAGTAGCGCGAGGCATGATGCAGCCAGTCCGGCTCGAAACCGACCCAGCGCGGAATAGGCAGGCGCGTGAAGAATTGCAGTGCAATGAAGAACAGGCGCAGCTGCTGCATGGGCGATTACTCGGACTTCTCGCTGACCTGGGCCGACTCGAAAGTCGCCATCTGGTTCAGGAAGTTGACGGCAGCGTGCAGCAGCGGCACGGCCAGCGCGGCGCCGGTGCCTTCGCCCAGGCGCAGGCCCAGGTCCAGCAGCGCGCGGCCGCCAAGGAAGTCCAGCATGCGCTTATGGCCATTCTCGTCGGAGCAGTGCGAGAAGACGCAGTAATCCAGGATTGCCGGCTGCACGCGGGAGGCCACCAGCAGGGCGCTGGTGACGATGAAGCCGTCAATCAGGAGTACCATGCGGCGTTCGGCGGCCTTCAGCATGGCGCCGGCCATCATCGCGATCTCCAGGCCGCCGAAAGTCGCCAAAGCCTGCAGGCCGCCCTGCGCATCCGCGTGCCGGGCCATGGCCGCTTCGATCACGCGTTGCTTGTGCAGCACGCCTTCCGGCGCCAGGCCGGTGCCGGCGCCGACGCAATCCGCCACCGGAATGCCGGTCAGGCGGTGCATCAGCGCTGCTGCGGCGGTGGTATTGCCGATCCCCATCTCGCCGAAGCCCAGCACATTGCCCGGCAATTCGGCTACCAGGTCCATGCCGCATTCGATCGCTTCCATGCACTGCTGCACCGACATGGCCGGCTGCTGTGCGAAATTGGCGGTGCCGGGAGCGATCTTGCGGTTGACCAGGCCTTCGCGCGGCCCGAAATCATGTTTGACGCCCGCATCCACCACCTTCAGCGAGCAGCCATTCTGGCGCGCGAAGACATTGATGGCGGCGCCGCCGGCCAGGAAGTTCTCCACCATCTGCCAGGTTACGTCCTGCGGGAAGGCGGAAATGCCTTCCGCCATCACTCCGTGGTCGCCTGCGAACACCAGGATGGCAGGCTCGCGCACCTGCGGGCAGGTGGTCTGCTGGATCATGCCGACCTTGTGCGCCAATCCCTCCAGCGCCCCAAGGCTGCCCTGCGGCTTGGTCTTGTTATTGATGGCGCGATCCAGTTGGGACGCGAGGGCTTCGTCTTTGAGCGGGGTGATGTGTGGGATAGTCATCGCGGAATTATAATGCCGGTATGCGCATACTTATCATTGAAGACAATAAGGATATTGTCGCCAACCTGTACGGCTTCCTTGAGCCCAAAGGATATGTACTGGATACGGCAGCCAATGGATACGGTGGATTGGCGCTGGCTACCGAGCATGAATACGATGCCGTCGTGCTCGACGTCATGCTGCCCGGCCTGAATGGCATGGAGCTGTGCCGCAAGCTGCGCGGCGAACTCGGGAAGGCCACGCCGGTTTTGATGCTGACTGCGCGCGACACGCTGGAAGACAAGGTTGCCGGCTTCGAGAGCGGTGCCGACGACTACCTGGTCAAGCCGTTCTCCCTGGTGGAACTCGAGATCCGGCTGCGCGCCCTGGTGCGGCGCGCGCGCGGCGCCCAGGCCGCAACACCGGTATTGCAGTTCGGCGATCTGACATTCGACACTGTCAATTACGAAGCGCGCCGCGCCGGCCGTCCCTTGGCACTGACCCGCACCGGCTACACCATCCTCAAGAGCCTGATGAAGGAAGCACCGCGCGTTGTGACGCGCGACGCGCTGGAGCACGACGTGTGGGGCGATGAGCGCCCCGACAGCGATGCGTTGCGTACCCATATCCATGCGCTGCGCCAGGCATTGGACAAACCTTATCCTTTTGCCATGCTGCGCACCATCCCGGGCATCGGCTACAAGCTGGTGAACACAGATGAAGAAAACTGATTCGCTGCGCCGGCGCATCATCGGCGCCTATATGACTTTTGCGATCGCGGTTTCCGCGGTGTTTGCCATTATTGCCGCCCTGGCAGTGGAAGGCATCGAGGAAAAGCTGGTTGACGAACGCCTGGAGGAAGTCGCGTTGTGGGCCGCGCCGCGCCATACCGGCGGCATGCCAGTCCAGATGCCGGCCGGCTTGTCATTCCATCATGGCGCCGACATCCCCCGTTCGCTGCGCGGACTGCCGCATGGGGTGCGTGAAATTACCGTCGACGGAACCGACCTGCATGTATTGGCCGGAAACGATGGGCATGGCGAATTCGTCGTAGTGGACCACGATAGCGAATATGAAAAAATCGAGATCGTCGTGTATTCGATGTTTGCTGCGGGTTTTCTTGCTTTCGTTGCCTGCTCGCTGCTGCTGGCGCGTTTCCTCGCCAACCGCATTGTCACGCCGATTACCTTGCTGTCGCGGGCAGTCGAAGAGCGCCAGGACCAACTGCCTTGCCTGGAACGTGACGATGAACTGGGCGTGCTGGCGCGCGCTTTTACCGGCCGCACAGGTGAACTCAAACAATTCCTTGACCGCGAGCGTTTCTTCACCGGTGACGTCAGCCACGAATTGCGCACGCCGCTGACCGTGATCAGCGGTGCTGCGGAAGTATTGATTGCGAATACTGAAGGCGAACCCGGGCTGCAGGCGCCGGCCGAACGGATATACCGCGCCGCGCGCGAAGCCAGCGATGTGGCGAGCG
Organism: Duganella sp. Root198D2; assembly: GCF_001428585.1. Classification (NCBI taxonomy): domain Bacteria; kingdom Pseudomonadati; phylum Pseudomonadota; class Betaproteobacteria; order Burkholderiales; family Oxalobacteraceae; genus Duganella; species Duganella sp. Root198D2. The sequence goes on from NZ_LMIC01000024.1 coordinate 21,553, forward strand.
TGCTGCTGCGCCTGGCTCGCTCGCCGCAAGGCCTGGAGGCGCCGCCGCAGTCGGTGGCCGAGCTGGCGCAGTACGAAGCGGCCCGCTGCCAGGCGCTGGTGGCTGGCAAGCCTGTCGCCCTGCGCTACCTGGAAGGCGCCGACTTCACCGTACATGGCTCGCGCGAACTGCTGCAGGCAGCGATCGGCAACCTGCTGCGCAACGCTTGCGCCTACACGGAGCGGGGCGAAGTCGTGCTGCGCCTGGAACAGCGCTCTATCGTCGTGGAAGACACCGGCCCCGGCTTGCCGGCGGCGGCCATGGCGCGCCTGCGCGGCGAATCCGGCCCGGACGGCGATGGCGCCTCGTCGGGCACAGGTCTCGGCCTGGGGCTGGTGCAGCGCATTTGCAGCTACCTCGGCGCCGAGTTGCACGTTCAGCAACGGGAGGGCGGCGGCACCCGCTTCCATATCAGCTTCCCAGCCGATTTAACGCAATCTTAACGCCGTCTTTACATAGCCTTTACCAGACGCAAAGTATCGTGCGAGGATGAAATTTCCTCGCATTCGCTCCGCCTACCTTCCGCTTGCCACTGCTTCCTTCCTGGTCCTGATCTATAACATCAGTTTCTGGAAGAGCTTTGTGTCGGCCACAGGCGGGTTCCAGGCCTCCAACCTGCTGCTCTACCTGGGTTCCGCGCTGATGCTGGTCCTGTTGTTCAGCGGGGTGCTGGCGCTGGTGAACTTCCGCCGCCTGTTCAAGCCTGTGGTAATTGCGCTGTTGCTGCTGTCCTCCCTGACGGCCTATTTCATGTCCCAGTACGGCATCGTGGTGGATGCTTCCATGGTGCAGAACGTGGTGGAGACCGATGTGCACGAAGCGGGCGAGCTGTTTAGCTGGAAGCTGGTGCAATCCATATTGCTGCTTGGCGTAATCCCGTCCTGGCTGGTCTGGCGCCTGCCGGTGCGCTATGCGCCGCTGCGCCGCGAAGTGCTGGTCAATACCGGCCTGGTGGCCGGCTCGCTGCTGCTTGCCACTGGCCTGTTGTTCGTGTTGTTCAAAACCCTGGCGCCGGCCATTCGTGAGCATCGCGAACTGCGTTTCATGCTGACGCCTACCAACGTATTTCAGGCTACGAACAGCTACCTCAAACGTAAATGGGCGACTGCCACGGTGATCGCGCCTCTCGGCACGGATGCCGCCAGGGGCAGCTTGTGGGCGGCAGCCGGCAACAGCCAGCGCAGTGTGACCGTCATCGTGGTCGGGGAGACCGCCCGTGCCATGAATTTCTCGCTGAACGGCTATGAGCGCGAAACCAACCCGCGCCTGGCGCAAGTGCCGTCGCTGGTCAACTTCAATAATGTCAGCTCTTGCGGCACTGCCACCGCGGTCTCGGTGCCATGCGTGTTCTCCGACCTCACGCGAGAAGGTTATTCGGAAGATAAGGCGCGCAGCAAGGAAGGCTTGCTGGATGTGCTGCAGCATGCCGGATTGGAAGTGATCTGGCGCGACAATAATTCCGGCTGCAAGGGCGTGTGCGCCCGCGTGCGCTACGAAGACTTGTCCAAGCCGGTCGCCGGTAACCCGCTGTGCAATTCGGAAGAGTGCTTCGACGAACGCCTGCTTGAAGGCTTGCCGGACCTGATCCGCAACGCCAAAAAGGACCTGGTGATCGTGCTGCACCAGAAGGGCAGCCACGGCCCGGCTTATTGGAAGCGCTATCCGGACGAATTCAAGAAGTTTGGCCCGGTATGCCAGACCAATGAACTGGAGCAGTGCTCGCGCGAGCAGATCACCGCGGCCTACGACAACACCATCCTGTACACCGATTATTTCCTTGATAAGACCATCAAGGTGCTGAAAGAGACCGGCGTGCCGGCCTCCATGCTGTATTTCTCCGACCATGGCGAGTCGCTGGGCGAGAAGAATATGTACCTGCACGGGGCGCCGTATATCTTCTCGCCGGAAGAGCAGCGCAAGGTGCCAATGATGCTGTGGATGTCGGATAGCTTCAGCCAGCGCTTCCATGTTGACCGAAGCTGCCTCGCTGCACGTAGCAGCCAGCAGTTCTCGCACGATAACGTATTCCATTCCACGCTCGGCATGCTGAATGTGAGTACCGCGGTTTACAACCCCAAGTTAGATATGTTCCATGCGTGTATTGATGATGCTTAAGAATTCCCGGGGATTGCTGGCGCTGGCCGCGTCGGCAACCCTGATCCTGTGGATCGGCCAGTTCACGGATATTGACCTGCGCCTGGCCGATATGACCTTCGATCGGGCTCGCGGCGTGTTCCCTTTGCAGCACGCCTGGTTTGCCGAACAATTCAACCATGTGATCCTCAAAGCCGTCCTGTCATGCCTGGGCGGCGCCGCAGTGGTGCTGGCCTTGCGGGACGTCTGGCGGCCGCACCTGGACTGGGCGCCCGCGCGGCGCCTAGGGATGCGGGTACTTGCCATGTCGGCCATCAGCGTGCCGGTGGTGGTCAGCCTCCTGAAGCGTGCCAGCACGTCGCATTGCCCTTGGGACCTGGAACGTTACGGCAGCCACGCTCCATATATACGCTTGCTCGAATGGATGCCGGCCGGGATCGACGCAGGCCACTGCCTGCCTGGCGGACACGCGTCCAGCGCGCTGTGGCTGATCGCCATAGCGGCCTTCTGGTGGCCGGAGCAGCCACGCAAGGCCCTGGGTGTCGGCGCACTGATGATGGCATTCGCCTTGGGCGTCGGAATTATCCAGCAACTGCGCGGCGCCCACTTCCTTACGCACACCCTGTGGTCGGCCTGGATCGCTTGCGCAGTCGTGATGGCGAATTATTCCCTTGCAAAACGCCAGACGTTTGGTTATAGTTCTGTCCCTCGCAACGCAACACTGTTAAAACAGTAAGCGAAACGAGAAAAAGAAGGGGTTGACGAGTTGCACGCTGTACCGCATAATCTCGCTTCTCTGCTGCTGACGAACACAACGCTTCGTCGAATAAACAAGGCAGCGATCTTTAAAAATCAACAGTCGATA
>NZ_LMIC01000025.1:0-25904 GCF_001428585.1 Duganella sp. Root198D2
AAGGCCCGCAAGCTGCGGCTKGATTCAATTTTGAACAGGTCTATGGTGTGCATGGAAAAGAGTATAGTGGCCCCCGAAATTGAGACGGTGGTTTAAGCTGTCGTCCGCGAAAGGATGATAGCAAATGAGTGAAGGCAAAAAACGCAGGGTGCATACGGCGGAATTCAAGGCCAAGGTGGCTTTGGAGGCTGTGCGCGGGGTGAAGACGGTCACGGAAATCGCGCAAGAGTACGGTGTGCATCCGGTGCTTGTCGGTCAGTGGAAGAAAGAGATCCTGGAGAATGCCGGTGCCCTGTTCGACGTTAAGCGCGGCCCCAAACCGGTCGATGAAAGCAGCCCCGAGGACAAGCTGTATAGCGAGATCGGCAAGCTGAAGATGCAGGTGGATTGGCTTAAAAAAAAGCTAGGGGAATGAGTCCGGCGGAACGAGCACGATGGATCGAGCGGGACGACGATATGCCGCTGACGATGCAGTGCGAGCTGGCAAGCATTSCGCGCTCTTCGGTCTATCGACGGATGGAAGCTGCAGCGCGTGAGCAATGTCTGACCGAAGAGGATAGCCAGCTGCGCAGCTTGATCGACGAGGAGTACACGAACCGGCCGTTCTATGGCAGCCGGCGCATGGTGGTGTTCCTACGAGGGCGCGGTTACTGCGTCAATCGCAAGCGGATACAGCGCCTGATGCGCGGGATGGGTTTGGCAGGCATGGCGCCGGGGCCGGCGACGAGCAAGCCGCACCCAGAGCACAAGGTCTACCCGTATCTGCTGCGCGGCGTGGCGGTCACGCAGCCAAACCAGGTGTGGAGTACAGACCTGACGTATATCAGGCTGGCGCGGGGCTTCGCCTACCTGGTTGCCGTGATTGACTGGTACAGCCGCAAGGTGCTGTCCTGGCGCATCAGCAATAGCATGGACGCGTCGTTCTGCGTGGACTGCCTGGAGGATGCACTGCGCCACCATGGCAGGCCGGAAGTGTTTAACAGCGACCAGGGCTCGCAATTTACCAGCACGGCCTTTACTGGTGTGCTGAAACGCGAAGGCGTAGCGATCAGCATGGACGGCCGCGGGCGGGCACTGGACAACATCTTCGTGGAGCGCCTGTGGCGCAACGTGAAGTATGAGGACGTGTACTTGAAAGGGTATGCCAACATGGCGGAGCTGATGGTCGGCTTGGCGCAGTATTTTGCGTTCTACAACGCGGAGCGCCCGCATCAGGCACTCCGTTATGAAACGCCGGATCGCGTCTACAGGTCGGGGATCGGCGGCGGCGCACTGATCGTCGATAAATTTGGCGACGATGACGGCGAGCAGAAAAATGCAGGAATTACGGGGCAGCGCCATGCAGCTGTGGAATTGGAAATGGGCACAGCTTAAACTAAGCGGCAAAGTGTCTTGACTGATGGGTCCACTTTANAAAAATGCAGGAATTACGGGGCAGCGCCATGCAGCTGTGGAATTGGAAATGGGCACAGCTTAAACTAAGCGGCAAAGTGTCTTGACTGATGGGTCCACTTTAGAGTTCATCCATGTTCATCATTTAAAGCCACTTGCTGAAATCAAGGAATCGTATGTGGTCGACCCTATTCAGGACTTGGTTCCCCTTTGCCCCAACTGCCATGCAATGATTCACCGGTCAGATCCGGCGCTGTCCGTCGAAACGCTCAGAGACGAAATTAAGCAAGCTAACCTCAAGCGCTGAACACAAATCGCAGCTGCACTATGCTGTGCAACCTCCCCAGTAGATTTAGGACATGGCCGCTGCGAGCTTCACAGGAATCTGGCTTAGCGTTGGTTCTGAACGAACTGCAAACTCCCCTGATACTTATAATATAAGCGTGCTTTACCGACCCCGTTGTGAAGAATTTTTATGTGATGGACGGCGTCGGGGAATTTTGCCGATTCCATTTGTGCCGTACAAGCTACGGTATTGCGCAACGTAGGTTTCGCGAATGCGGGCATGCATTCCAAGGTGTTCGGAAATGAAAAAGCCCATGGAATTCCATGGGCCTTAGCAATTTAGCGAGGAAGCTTTATACGTCGATGTTACCCGCGCGTAGCGCATTGGTCTCAATGAAGTTCCGTCGTGGCTCCACATCATCACCCATCAGCGTAGTGAAGATCTGGTCAGCAGCAATCGCGTCTTCGATCTGCACTTTCAGCAGGCGGCGGACGGTCGGGTCCATGGTGGTTTCCCACAGCTGCGATGGGTTCATCTCGCCCAGACCTTTGTAGCGCTGCTTGCTCACGGTGCGTTCCGCTTCGTCGCGCAGCCACTGCATGGCGTGGTGGAAGTCCACTACGCCGCTTTCCTTGGTGCGCTCGCCTTCGCCGCGGCGGATCACGGCGCCTTCGCCAATCAGGCCGGTGAAGGTGGCGGCGGCGTCGGCCAGCACTTTGTAGTCGGCGCCTTGCACGAAGTCGGCGTCGATCGAGGAGACCTTCACGTTACCGTGGTGCAGGCGTTCGATGCGCAGGGTGTGCTTGTCGGACAGTTCGTCGGTGGTCACGGAAACCTTCACGGCGCTGTCGTTGATGTTCGCTTCCAGCGCCTTGGCCGATGCCTGGGCTGCGTCGATGGTCGCCAGGTCGAGCGTTACGCCGGTCATGATGGCAGTCAGCGCGGCGCGGTCGATCACGCGGGTCAGGCGGGTCATGATGGCGTTGGCCATGTTGTAGGTGCGTGCCAGTTCGCCCAGCGCTTCGCCCTGGATGATGTCGGCGCCGTCGCGCGGGGTCAGGGCGGCGGTGTTCAGCGCTACGTTCATCATGTAGCCGGCTTCTTCCAGGTCGTCCTTCAGGTAGCGCTCGTCGCGGCCGGCCTTTACCTTGTACAGCGGTGGCTGTGCAATGTAGATGTGGCCGCGCTCAACCAGCTGCGGCATCTGGCGGTAGAACAGCGTCAGCAGCAGGGTGCGGATGTGGGCGCCGTCGACGTCCGCGTCGGTCATGATGATGATGCGGTGATAGCGCAGCTTTTCGATATTGAATTCGTCGGCGCCAATGCTGGTGCCCAGGGTGGCGATCAGGGTGGTGATCTGCTCGGAAGACAGCATCTTTTCGAAGCGTGCCTTCTCCACGTTCAGCACCTTACCGCGCAGTGGCAGGATGGCCTGGAACTTACGGTCGCGTCCCTGCTTGGCGGAGCCGCCTGCGGAGTCACCCTCGACGATGTACAGTTCGCACAGGGCTGGGTCTTTTTCCTGGCAGTCGGCCAGCTTGGCGCTCAGGCCCAGGCCGTCCATGATGCCTTTGCGGCGGGTCAGGTCGCGGGCTTTGCGCGCTGCTTCACGGGCACGCGCTGCTTCCACGATCTTGCCGCAGATGATCTTGGCGTCGTTCGGCTTTTCCATCAGGAAGTCGGTCAGCGTCTTGGCGACGATCTCTTCGACCGGGCCGCGCACTTCGGACGAGACCAGCTTGTCTTTGGTCTGGGACGAGAACTTCGGTTCCGGCACTTTCACGGACAGCACGCAGGTCAGGCCTTCGCGCATGTCGTCGCCGCTGATTTCAACCTTGGCCTTCTTGGCGAAGTCGTTTTCGTCGATGTACTTGTTGATCACGCGGGTCATTGCCGCGCGCAGGCCGGTCAGGTGGGTACCACCGTCGCGCTGCGGAATGTTGTTGGTGAAGCAGAGTACCTGTTCGTTGAAGGCGTCGTTCCATTGCATGGAGACGTCGACCGAGATCAGGGTGCCCTGGTCGGAGTTGCGTTCGCCGGTGGCCTGGAATACGGTCGGGTGCAGTACGGTCTTGGCTTTGTTGATGTATTCAACGAAGCCGCGGGTGCCGCCTTCGAATGCGAAGATTTCTTCCTTGCCGTTGCGCTGGTCGGTCAGCTTGATGTTGACGCCGTTGTTCAGGAAGGACAGTTCGCGAATACGCTTGGCCAGGATCTCGTAGTGGAACTCCACGTGCGTGAAGATCTCTTCGTCGGCCCAGAAGTGCACGTCGGTGCCGCGCTTGTCGGTTTCGCCGATCACTTTGATCGGGGAGACGGCCACGCCGTCGATCATTTCGATTTCGCGGTTTTGGGCTGCGCCGCGCACGAATTCCATCTGGTGTACTTTGCCGTCGCGGCGGATGGTCACGCGCAGCAGTTTGGACAGTGCGTTGACGCAGCTGACGCCCACGCCGTGCAGGCCGCCGGAGACTTTATAGGAGTTCTGGTCGAACTTGCCGCCGGCGTGCAGCTCGGTCAGCACGATTTCGGCTGCGGAGCGTTTTGGCTCGTGCTTGTCGTCCATCTTCAGGCCGACTGGAATGCCGCGGCCGTTGTCGGTGATCGAGATCGAGTTGTCGCTGTGGATGGTGACGTGGATCTCGGAGCAGTGGCCGGCCAGGGCTTCGTCAATCGAGTTGTCCAGCACCTCGAATACCAGGTGGTGCAGGCCGGTGCCGTCGGACGTGTCGCCGATGTACATGCCAGGACGCTTGCGGACTGCTTCCAGGCCTTCAAGGATCTGGATCGAGGCGGCGCCGTATTCTTCTGCTTTGGCCTTGGGTTGTTCGTTGTGGCTTTCGGACATGGACTGCTTTCTCTTTTAGCGAATTACTTTTGTGCTCTTTTTTAAACCCGGTAAACCTGGGTACGACCCAAGGGTCGGACCCTGTCGGCTCTACGGCCGGCGGCTTCGGCATACCGGGGTCTGACCCTTGGGTCAGACCCCGATTTGCCGGGTTTAAATGCGCATCGGCATTACAACGTATTTAAAGTCTTGGTTCTCTGGAATCGAGATCAGTGCGGAGCTGTTGCTGTCACCCAGCGCTACGTTGACCTGGTCGCACTTCAGGTTGTTCAGCACGTCCAGCAGGTAGGTCACGTTGAAGCCGATGTCCACGCTGTCGCCGCCGTAGTCGATTTCCAGTTCTTCAACCGCTTCTTCCTGGTCCGCGTTGGTGGACGAGATCTTCAGCGAGCCTGGGGTGATGATGCAGCGTACGCCCTTGAACTTATCGCTGGTCATGATCGCGGCGCGCTGCAGGGAGCGCAGCAGCTCTTCGCGGCCGATGGTGAAGTTGTTGGTGTAGCCCTTCGGGATCACGCGGGTGTAGTCAGGGAACTTGCCTTCCACCAGCTTCGAGATCAGCTCGATGTCGGCGAAGGTCAGCTTGACCTGGCTTGCGGCGATGTCCAGCGATACGGCTTCGTCGGTTTCTTCCAGCAGGCGCTGCATCTCGATGATGGTCTTGCGCGGGATGATGACTTCTTCGCGGGCGAAATTCTGGTCGGTCTCTACCTGGCAAAAGGCCAAGCGGTGGCCGTCGGTCGCTACGGCGATGACCTTGTTGCCGTCCAATACCAGCAGCAGGCCGTTCAGGTAGTAGCGGATGTCCTGCTGCGCCATCGAGAAGTGCACCATGTTGAACAGGTGCTTCAGGGTTTTTTGCGGCAGCTGGAAGCTGGCGGTGAAGCTTTCTGCCTGCTGCACGGTCGGGAATTCTTCGGCGGCCAGGGTCTGCAGGGCGAAGCGCGATTTGCCGCTTTGTACGGTCAGGCGCTTGTTCAGCAGGGTCATGGTCACGTCGCCGGCTTCCGGCAGCGCGCGCAGGATGTCCAGCAGCTTACGCGCGGCGACCGTGGTGCCGGTGACGTCGGCACCCGAGCCGATGTCTGCGTGGGTCGTGATCTGGACTTCCGTGTCGGTGGAGAGGAAAGAGACGCTTTCACCTTCCTTGCGGATGAGGATATTGGCCAGAATCGGCATAGTGTGCCGACGCTCGACAATACCGCTCACGATCTGCAGTGGCCGGAGAAGCGTGTCTCGGGTGGTTTTGACCAGTTGCATAAATATCCTCAGTTAATGGGTTGGTACGTTGGTTCTTTTGTTAACTCGACAGTATAGCAGTCTGAAACCGGTAATTCGGGGTCAGACCCAAGGGTCTGACCCGCTGACGCGACGGCCGCCGGTCGGGTCTGCCCCTTGGGTCAGACCCAGATTTACCGGTTTTAGCCTTTCAGCGTCTGCTCCAGCACGTGCAATTCATGGTTGCACTCAGGGTTCTTGGTACGGTCCGCCGCAATCTTGCGCACGGCGTGCAGCACGGTGGTGTGGTCGCGTCCTCCGAACAGTTCGCCGATTTCCGGCAGCGATTTCTGGGTCAGCTCCTTGGCCAGGTACATGGCAATCTGGCGCGGGCGGGCGATGTTGGCCGGGCGGCGCTTGGAATACATGTCCGCCACCTTGATGTTGAAGAAGTCCGCCACCGTTTTCTGGATGTTTTCCACAGAAATCTGGCGGTTCTGCACAGACAGCAGGTCCTTCAGCGCCTCTTTCACGATATCGATCGAAATATCCTTACCGTGGAAGCGCGAGTAAGCCAGGATCTTGCGCAGTGCGCCTTCCAGCTCACGCACGTTGGAGCGCAGGTGCTTGGCGACGAAGAAGGCGACGTCGTCGTTCAGGGTCACGCCTTCGGACTTGGCTTTTTTCAGCAGAATTGCGACGCGCATTTCCAGCTCCGGCGGCTCAATCGCCACCGTCAGGCCGGAGTCGAAGCGCGAGATCAGGCGGTCATCCATGCCGGTGATCTCTTTCGGATAGGTGTCCGAGGTGATGATGATCTGCTTCTTGGCCGCGATCAGCGCTTCAAACGCATAGAAGAACTCTTCCTGCGTGCGGGACTTCCCGCCGAAGAATTGAATATCGTCGATCAGCAGCATGTCCAGCGAGTGGTAGTAGTGCTTGAAGTCGTCGAAACCCTTGCGCTGGTAAGCGGTCACTACGTCGCGAACGTACTGTTCTGCGTGGATGTAGCGGATGCGGGCGCCTGGCTGGTCGGCCATCACCTGGTTGCCGATCGCGTGGATCAAGTGGGTCTTACCCAGGCCTACGCCGCCGTAGAAGAACAGCGGGTTGTAAGACACGCCTGGGTTGTTGGCGACCTGGATCGCGGCGGCGCGCGCCAGCTGGTTGGCCTTACCGGTCACGAAGGAGTCGAAGGTCAGGTCCGGGTTGATGCGGCTGTTTTCGCGGGTCCTCGGATTCTGGTATTCGGCGGCGGCGGTCGGCGCGGCGGCGGCGGCCGGGCTTTCCGGGCGCATATCGCTCAGCGGGCCGGACACCACGGCGGGTGCTGCGGGTTTTTTCAGGGCGTGGGTGCGCGGGTCGAGGACGAACTGCACCTCGATGACGGTTTCCCAATACTGGCAGGCCAGGGCCGTGATGCGGCTAGCGAATTGAGTCTTTACCCAATCCAGCTTGAACCGGTTTGGCGCAGCAACGCGCAGCTTGTTGTCCTCGAAATCGAGAGGCACAAGCGGCTTAATCCAGGCACTGAATTGTTGCGGCGTCAGCTCAAGTTCCAGTTGCTGGGAACAGGACTGCCAGAAATTTTCCATGAATCTATCTATATGCAAAAAGTGTGGGAGGGCGTTCGTAATCGCCACACGTAACGCGCTATTCTAGCCGCTAAGTCGGAAGTTATCCACAGGTTAACCAGAAATTTTGCACAACCGTGCTGGGGTTGGGTTTTTTGCAACCAAACCGGTAACCCAGGGTCAGACCCAAGGGTCTGACCCGCACCATCGGCCGCCGCGTAGTCGGGTCTGACCCGTGGGTCAGACCCTGATTTACCGGTTTAAGTGGTTGACAGTAAACCGAAAAATCCTGATAATTCTGGGTTCCCCGCCCGTAGTCCGTGATTATTCAGATTAACGACGCGCGGATTTAGCGGGCAGTGAGATTGGCGCAGTGCGCGAAATGTCATTGGCACCAACATTTTTAGGGACACCGTCCGTCCCGATTTTGTATTTTTTAGCGAGACCAACATGAAACGTACTTACCAACCTTCCGTTGTGCGTCGCAAGCGCACCCACGGCTTCCGCGCCCGTATGGCTACCCGTGGCGGCCGCCAAGTCCTGAACGCACGCCGTGCAAAAGGCCGCAAGCGTCTGGCTGTAGTTTAAGCACGCTTGTTAGCTGATCGCGTGGAAAGCTGTCCTAACAGCTCGACAGGCGAAGGCAGACACGACTTCGCTCGCGCTCGGCGCATCATAAAAACGGATGAATTTTCATCCGTTTTTAGTTTGCGGCCAACGCAGAAGAGCGCGCACTTCGTGCTCTATACCCGCCAGAACCAGCTGCCTAATGCGCGGCTGGGCATTGTCGTTGCCAAACGCTTTGCACCGCGCGCGGTTACCCGCAACACCATCAAGCGCGTCACGCGCGAACTGTTCCGCGTTACCGAGCTCCCTGCCATTGATTGCGTGGTGCGCCTGTCGCGCCCCGTCAATAGCAAGGACGGTCCGGCCACCACGGCCAAACTCAAGGCCGAACTGCGCCAGGAACTGACGCGCCTTTTTGCGCAAGCCAACAAGGCCAGGCCGGCAAAATGAAAACGCTGCTGACCATCCTGCTGCGCTTTTACCAATGGGTCATCCGTCCGCTGATGGGTGCACCGAGTTGCCGTTTTTACCCTAGCTGCTCCAACTATGCGCTCGAAGCTGTGCGCGAGCATGGTGCGGCTCAAGGCAGTTACCTGGCCTTTCGCCGGGTATGCCGCTGCCATCCCTGGAATGCGGGCGGGGTCGACCCCGTGCCGCCAAAGCACTTCAACCACTCCTGAAGAACCGAATGGATATCAATAAACGCTCAATCCTGTGGATCGTCTTCGCGGTCTCGCTGGTTATCCTGTGGAATAACTGGATGATCTCGACCGGCAAGCCGTCCATGTTTGCTCCGGCTCCTGTCAAGCCAGCCGCTGTGGCTTCGGCGTCGGCGACTGCCGCCGGTACGCCTGCTCCTGCCGCTGCCGGCGCCGCCGCTGCGGTGGATGGCAGCGCGGTCGCTGCTCCGGTCAAGACCGAAGTGGTGACCATTACTACCGACGTGATGCGCGTCGATATCGACACCCTGGGCGGCACCATCAAGCGCCTGGAACTGCTGAAGCACAAGGGCAGCGCCGATCCGGGCTGGCTGGGCGGATGCTGGGGTCTGTTCGAATTCTGCAAACCTAAGGGCGGCAATAACACCGAGGTGCTGTTTAGCGAGAACGGTAAGCATATCTACCTGGGCGAAACCGGCCTGGTAGGCGCGCCTGGCCTGCCGAATCACCTGACCGCATTCGTGGCCCAGCCGGGCGCGCGCATGCTGAATGATGGCAACCAGGTGAAACTGGTGCTGGAAGCCGAGCAGGGCGGTGTCAAGCTGGCCAAGACCTTCACCTTCAAGAAGGGCGACTACGTGGTGGACGTGCAGCACACCGTCACCAACACCAGCGCTGCCGCACTGGCACCGCAGCTATACCTGCAGCTGAAGCATGATGGTACCCCGCCGGAAGGCTCGGGCTTCATGAACCCTTCGTTCATCGCTCCGACCATGTTCACTTCGGAGAGCCACTACAAGAAGTACGAGTTCAAGCAGATCGAGAAAGATGCCAAGTCGCTGGCGGAAGATCCCAAGTTCAAGCCGAGCCATGTGACCGAGGCAAAAGACGGTTGGGTCGCGATTGCGCAGCACTTCTTCGTGTCCGCTTTCGTGCCGCAGGATAAGCTGGACCGCACCATCTTCACCAAGAAAGAAGGCGACAACCTGTACTCGATCGGCGTCGTGCAGCCGCTGGGCACCCTGGCGCCAGGCGCATCGGTGACCAACAATGCCCGCCTGTACTCGGGCCCGCAAGACACCGACACCCTGAAGCAAGTCACCGAAGGCCTGGACCTGGTCAAGGACTACGGCTGGCTGGCCATCGTGGCGCGCCCGATGTGGGCGGCAATGGCTGCCATCCACTCCGTGGTCGGCAACTGGGGCTGGACCATCATCGCCTTCACCGTGGCGATCAAGCTGCTGTTCTTCCCGCTGTCCGCTGCTTCCTTCCGCTCGATGGCGAAGATGAAGACCGTGACGCCGAAGATGACCGCCATCCGCGAGCGCTACAAAGGCGACCCGCAGAAGATGAACCAGGCCATGATGGAGCTGTACAAAACCGAGAAGATCAATCCTCTCGGCGGCTGCCTGCCTATCCTGGTGCAGATGCCGGTGTTTATTGCCCTGTACTGGGTGCTGAATGCGTCGGTTGAAATGCGCGGTGCTCCATGGGCGCTGTGGATCACCGACCTGACCCAGCACGATCCATGGGCGATCCTGCCGATCCTGTACGCGATTTCGATGTACATCACCACCCGCCTGAACCCGCAGCCTGCGGATCCGGTGCAAGCGAAGATGATGATGTTCATGCCGATCGCCTTCTCGGTCATGTTCTTCTTCTTCCCATCCGGCCTGGTGCTGTACTGGGTGGTGAACAACCTGCTGTCGATTGCGCAGCAGTGGGTGATCACCAAGAAGTTAGAGGTTGGCGTAGCCAAGTAAGTTCAAGAAGCCCGCGCCAGACGCGGGCTTTTTTCAACCCCGGTAAACCAGGGTCTGACCCAAGGGTCAGACCCGCTTATGCCGAAGCCCCAGGCCTCAGAGCAGACAGGGTCCGACCCTTGGGTCGTACCCAGATTTACCGGGTTTAAAGATAAGATCACCAAATGAACCTAGATTCCTCCCCCATCGCGGCAATCGCCACAGCGCCCGGCCGCGGCGGCATCGGCGTTGTGCGCGCGTCCGGCAAGAACCTGCAGTCGTTGGCGCAAGCCCTGTTCAAAGGCGCTGACCTCAAACCGCGCCACGCCACCTACATCCCGTTCACGCAAGCCGACGGCACCGTCATCGACCAGGGCATTGCGATCTGGTTCAAAGCGCCGCACTCCTACACCGGCGAAGACGTGATCGAACTGCAGGGCCACGGCGGCCCGATCGTGCTGCAAATGCTGCTGCAGCGCGTGCTGGAAGCGGGCGCCGAGCAAGGCCTGCGCCTGGCCGAACCTGGCGAATTCACCCGCCGCGCCTACCTGAACGACAAGCTGGACCTGGCGCAAGCCGAAGCCGTGGCCGACCTGATCGACGCTTCCACCGAAGCCGCCGCCAAGTCCGCCTCTGCTTCGCTCAGCGGCGCCTTCTCGCAAACCATCCACGCCCTGGTGGAGCGCGTCACCCACCTGCGCATGCTGGTGGAAGCCACGCTCGACTTCCCGGAAGAAGAAATCGACTTCCTGGAAAAGTCCGATGCGCGCGGCCAGTTGAAAAGCATCGTCGAAGCGCTCGACCAGGTGTTCAAGCAAGCCTCGCAAGGCGCGCTGCTGCGTGAAGGTTTGAACGTGGTACTGGTCGGCCAGCCGAATGTGGGCAAGTCCTCACTCCTGAATGCACTGGCCGGTGCTGAAGTCGCCATCGTCACGCCGATCGCCGGCACCACGCGCGACAAGGTCAGCGAGACCATCCAGATCGAAGGCATCCCGCTCAACATCATCGACACCGCCGGCATCCGCGGCCACGATGAGGCGGTGGACCTGGTGGAGCGCATCGGCATCGAGCGCACCTGGGGCGAAGTGGGCAAGGCCGACGTCATCCTGCACCTGCTGGACGCCGACCATGGCCCGACCCGGCATGACGAAGCCATCGTCGCCAATTTCCCGCAAGGTGTGCCGGTGCTGCGCATCTGGAACAAGATCGACTTGTCCGGCCACAAACCGTCGGTCGACGAGATGGCCGATGCAACCCACATCTACCTGTCCGCCAACGAGAAGACCGGCATCGACCTGCTGCGCGCGGAACTGCTGCGCATCGCCGGCTGGCAGCAGACCGGCGAGTCGCTCTACCTGGCACGCGAGCGCCACCTGATCGCCTTGCGCAACGCCTCCCGGCACCTCGACTACGCCGGCCAGCATGCCGCCCAAACCGACCAGTCGCTGGACCTGTTCGCAGAAGAACTGCGCCTGGCGCAAGTGCAGCTCTCCACGATCACCGGCGAGTTCTCTTCAGACGACCTGCTGGGTGTGATCTTCTCGCGCTTCTGTATCGGCAAGTGAGTTCGCGGGGCGGGAGAAAATGTTGACGAGGTTGCCGTCCGGGTCCCTCAGCAGCAAGGAGCGGTTCCCCCACGGCATAGTCGTTGCCGGCTACGCGATCGAACACTGCATCGACGTCGCTGACTTCAAACTCCAGGATCGCTGATTGGTTGGCTGCTGCTTTGGTTGCGCCTACGTTGAACAGGGCGATCAGCCGTTCAGAGGAAAGGGCCAGTACGGCGCCGTCGAAGTGGATTTCCCCAAATCCTTCTGCCGGACGGTTTGCCGCGATGCCGGAAAGGGGAATCGATGCGAATTTCATTGATGAGCTCCTGACTTGAAAGAGGGCTCAGTCTAAATTCCTGTACTGCCCGATTCTGGCAGTATTGATTGGGCGGCCTCCTGGTGCACCTTGCTCCATTCGCGAAGCAAAGCGGGCATTTCCCCCGTTGCTAGGATCCGGTCTGCACGGAAGTTTGCGAAGGCGTTTCTTAGCTCGGACCAGCACATCAGCACCCTGGCCTGGTCAAAATAGACCAGGGCAAATGGCCACACCGCGCGTTGCGTCTCGACGCCGCTGCCATCCATGTAAGTGATCACCAGCTTCTGCTTGGAACGCACGGCTTTGCGAAGCACATCAGGAGACGGCGGGTTGTCTGGCCTTAGCAACGGAGTGCCAATCAGCAGCGCCGATTCCTCCAGCTCGCGTGCAATTCTGCAGGCAATACGGCCGACACCTTGGCCAGTACATTCATCGCCCCCTCGACCAGCGTGTGGTCGTAACGATCGGCGACCCAGCGCATGCCCAGCACCAATGCATCGAGTTCTTCCGAACCAAACATCAAGGGCGGCAGCATGAAGCCCGGTTTCATGACGTAGCCAATCCGTGGCTCGCCTTCTATCACGGCCCCTTGGGCTTGCAGGCTGGCGATATCGCGATACAAGGTGCGGATGCTGATGCCAAGTTCATTGGCCAATACCTTGCCGCTGACCGGGCGGCGGTAGCGGCGTAAGACTTGCAGAAGATTCAGCAGGCGTTCAGAGCGTGACATTGGATGTGGTCATATGCGGCGTAAAGCGGACGTAAAGATAAGCCATCTCTCCAGCTACTGCATCAGCGTGCGCGTGATGTCATGGAACTAAGTCCTATCGCGCCTGTGCTTCTCATTGGAATAATTTTGTTTCTTTTGGTGCGTTGACGCACGTTGAGTCACCTATGCCGCCGATTTAATCCTGCTATTATTTTGTTGAGGCAGGTCATGTTCCTGTCTGCGCTATGCAGTAACCTTGGTTCCAGGGCATGTCTGTAAAGGGGAATATCGTGGAGACGCAACAGGAAATCCCACCCGCTGAAAGTGTCGCGACGGCCGAGCGCCCAAGTGGCGTGCGCCAATCGTTGCCTCCCAAGGGCTCCTGCTGGTACTGCGAAAGACCGTTGGACGCCGTGCGGCGCTTTTGCGGCAAGGAGTGCGCGGACTCCTTCGATGAAGAGGCGCACTTCTCGGATTGATGGCGGCTAGAGTTCCATCTCCAGCACGTCCAGGGCAGTTTCGAAATCGAATGCATGCGTAGCCGCCGCAATCATCTGGAAGGTCGGCACGCCCAGCGCACTTGCCAGTATCGTCGCCGATTTTTCTACCAGGTCGATGGCCGCACCATCACCTTCACGCAATAATCCCACCAGTTCTTCGATCAATGCGCGCAGATGCGCGGGATCGGCTGCGGGCGTTTCGCCTGGCGCGACTTTGTCGCCATGTTCACGTAAGAGATCGTCGATGCTGCCGCAGGTTTCGCGCAGCAGTACCGTGAGATGCGTCAGCAGGGCGGCCGACTCGGCGCCGTCGGCAATCGCGTTCTCCACCAGCACCGCCTGGTCATGCACAAGCTGCGCACCGATCAGGCCTGCGGAGCCTTTCAGCGAGTGCGCCGCCAGCTGCGCCTTGGCCTCCTGCCGTTGCGAAAGCAGCGACTGGATACGTTCACAGGAATCGCGATAGTCCTGCAGGAAGCGGCGCAGGATTTGAAGATACAACGAACGTTCGCCCATCAGGCGATCCAGTCCCTCCTCGACGTCGAGGCGCTGGCGTATTGGTGCGCTGGAAAGAAGGTTGTTCATCAGGACAGAATTTAGCACTCTGTCCCGATGTGGGCTAGGGGAGGGGCATTATTTTGTCGTAAATGACCAGTTTTTCGTCACAGGGACACCGTCGACCGTGCCTGAGAAGCTGACGTCATACGTGGTGTTGGCGCTCAGCGTTGACAGCGGAATAATAGCGGCCGACTGTTCCGACGTGTGCGTATCGTTCGCGTGCGTCAGCAGGCGCGTGACCATCTGCAGGCCACCGCGTGGGCGGATGGTGAAGCTTGTCACCTTGATGCCGCCAGCGCTGGCGGTGATGTCCGAATGGACGCTGACCGGGTAGCCAACGGTATTCTGGTTAGGCACCGGGTCCGGCGACTCGGTATCGCTGTCGAAGGAAGTTGGAACCGCGGTCTGGCCGTCCCTCGGATAAACCACCGCCTTGCCCAGGCCCAATCCGGCACTGAGGCTGCGGGTCGCCATGTCTGAGGTGAAATAGGTATAGCCGTTGCCATTGGAGGAAGCGCCAGTGCCCATCTCGCGGAACATCGGTTCAAAGATCACGAAGCGGTGGTAGATCGCCGCGATCAGTTCTTCCGCGTGGGTGAAGCCCGCACGGTCGCTAACGGCGGAAATCACTTCGCCATAGGCATACTCCGAACCCAGGACGTAACCGGCGTTTTCGATACGGTTCTTGACCGTCGCGCCGAAGAAGCCAGGATTGCCGGACACTTCGTCATGCGACACGGTGTTATTCAGGCGCAGGTAGTTGGAGTGCGCTACGGCTGCCTTGTTCAGGAACTCATTACAGGTCAGCATTGTCAAGCCAATGTCGGCGCGGCGGTAATTGAACCAGTTGAAGCCGTCGATTGCCGTGTCGCCTGTTGCACCAGGCTGGCCGGTTGGCGAGACTACGCAGCTGGTGGCTGGTGGATTGGTGACCGGAGGCGTAAGCACCGGTGGAGCGGAGTTGTCACCGCCCCCTCCGCCACCGCCGCAAGCGGTGAGAAGTGCTGCGACCAGCAGGGTTGGCAACTGACGGTGCCATTTGTTGAACGTATCCATAGTGAGCTCCTTCATGGCGCGATTCTATGCCAATTTCAGGCAATATGTGTTTCTTTTGTAATCCTCCGGGCGAGGTAAAATAGCCTTTCTCTTTTGATCATCATTGCCTTAATTTGAATACTCAACGACATCAGCGACTCCAACGCGCCAAATTTGCCTTACCTAGCACGGTAACGCTGCTCTCGATCGCCTGCGGCTTTGCCAGCATCGTGATTTCCGTCGATAACGCCCACCTGGGGCTGGCGCAGGATTACCGCCTGGCTGCGGCCTTGCTGGTGCTGGCCGGGATCTTCGATGCGCTGGACGGCTTCGTGGCGCGCGCCACCGGTACCGGTTCCGACTTCGGCGTGCAGCTCGATTCGATTGCCGACGTGATGAACTTCGGCTGCGCACCTGCGGTGCTGCTGTATTGCTACGGCTTCGTGCAAATGGGTCCGGCGGATCCGACCTTGCTGCGGGTGGGCGGGATTGCGGCGTTCTTCTTTGTGGCCTGCGGCGCTTTGCGGCTGGCGCGCTTTAATGTGAACGTGGGGCGCACCGATCCGAAGTACTTCGTGGGGATGCCGATTACGGCGGGTGCGGCTTGCGTGTCTGCGATGGTGGTGGCGTGGCCGGAGTTTCCGGATTCGAGCCTGGAGGGGTATTACGTCGTGGCGCTGCTGTTTGTGGTGGGCAGCCTGATGGTATCGACCATTCGTTTCCCCAGCTCGAAGCAGAAGAAGAGCGCTGCGGCGCTGGTGCTGCTGGCGGTGAATGTGGGACTGCTGGTTTGGCTGCGGTACTACTACTTCGTGCTGTTCTTTGTGGTGTATATCGCGTTTACCGTGGGGCTGAATTTGGCGTGGCGGGCTGGCTGGCGCGGGATTGCGCCGCCGCAGGTTTTTGCTGATGACTGACCCAAACCGGTAAACCAGTGTCAGACCCAAGGGTCAGACACGACCGGTCGCCGTCGCGTATGCGGGTCTGACCCTTGGGTCAGACCCTGGTTTACCGGGTCAGGCTACCTCGTGCCCCCGCGCCGCGCGCAGGATTTCGAACCACTGCGGCCTGCTCAACGCAAACTGCGTCGCCTCCACCGCCACCTCGATCGACTCGATGCGCCCCGACCCGGTCAACGGCACCGGCCTGCACGGCAACTGCATAATCCACGCAAACACCACACTCGCAAACGGACGATTCAATTCATCCGCCACTTCCTTGATCTTCAAGCGCACACGCTCGCCCTGCTCGTCACCGGCAGTGAACAAGCGCCCGCCGCCCAAAGGCGACCAGATCATCGGCTGCACGCCCAGGTCCTGCAGGCCGTCAAAGGTTTCATCAAACATCGGCTCCAGGTGCAGCGGAGAAAACTCCACCTGGTTGGTCACCAGCGGCACACGCTTGTCCAGCGTCTCGAACTGATGCCGCGAAAAATTCGACACCCCGAACTCCTTCACCTTCCCCTCGGACCGCAAGCGCTGGAAGGAATTCGCCACCTCGTCGAAATCCATCAAAGGATCGGGACGGTGAATCAGCAATAAATCCAGGTAATCCGTCCGCAGCTCCTTCAGCGAATTCTCCACCGACGCCACGATATGCGCGGAGCTGGTGTCGTAATGCTGGATGGTATGCGTCGGGCGGCGGCCGGAAACCAGCTTGATGCCGCATTTGCCTACGATCTGAACCTGTTCGCGCAACGAAGGCTTCAAGGCCAGCGCTTCGCCGAACAAGCCCTCCACGCCATAGCCGCCATAAATGTCGGCATGGTCGAAGGAAGTCACGCCCAGCGCAATGCACTGCTCGATGAAGGCCAGCCGCTGCTGCGGCGTCATGTCCCATTCGGTCATGCGCCACATGCCCGCGACGATGCGGGAAAGGTTCAGTTTCGCCATTACTTCATCCACAGGCGCACGGAATCCCATGCGCGGCCGAAGATCGAAGCCTGGTCAACGGTTTCCAGCGCCACCACCGGCAGTTCCAGCAGCGGTTTGCCATCCACCATCATCTTCAGCGTGCCGACGCGGGTGTTGGCGGCGATAGGCGCCACCAGCGGGTCCTTGCGCTCCAGCAGAGGCTTCATCTTGGCTGCTACGCCTTTCGGCACGGTCACCAGCACGTCGCTGGTGAAGCCGATCTTCACGGTCGCCTGCGAGCCTTTCCAGATTTCCGGGGTGTAGACCGCCTGGCCTTTGGAGTACAGCTTCACGGTGTCGAAGTTCTGGAAGCCCCAGTTCAGCAGCTTCTGGCTTTCCGCGGTACGGGTACCGTCGGAATTGGTGCCCATCACAACGGAAATCAGGCGGCGCTCCAGGTTGCCAGCAGGGCGCTTGGCCGATGCCACCATGCAGAAGCCGGCGGACTCGGTGTGGCCGGTCTTCATGCCGTCGACAGTCGGGTCGAGCCACAGCAGGCGGTTGCGGTTCTGCTGGGTGATCTTGTTGTAGGTGAAGCTTTTCACCGAATCGATCTTGTAGAACTCAGGGTAGTCCTGGATCACATGGCGCGCCAGCACGGACAGGTCGCGTGCGGTGGTGTAGTTCTCCGGCGAAGGCAGGCCGTGCGGGTTGGCGAAGTGGGAATTGGCCATGCCCATGCGCTGCGCTTCACGGTTCATCAGGGTGACGAAGGCCGATTCGTCGCCGGCCACGGCTTCCGCCAGTGCCACGGCGGCGTCATTGCCGGATTGGACCATCAGGCCGTACAGCAGGTCGTTGATCGAGACCGGGGTGGCCGGGTCGATGAACATCTTCGACGAGCTGGAGTCCACTTTCCATGCCTTGACCGATACGTTCACCTTCTGGTCCAGGGTCAGTTTCTTGTCCTTGAGCGCCTGGAAGGTCAGGTAGGCAGTCATGATCTTGGTCAGGGACGCCGGCTCCACGCGCGAATCAGGGTCCTGGGCGGCAATCACTTGTCCGCTGGAGGAATCCAGCAGCAGCCAGGATTTGGCGGCGATGGTCGGCGGCGGCAGCGTTTGCGCTACCGCGGAAGTCATGAGCAGCACACTGGTTGCCAGTGCAGCGATGATCTTTTTCATTGGTGCTTGTTCTTACTATTAGGGGTTGCGGGGGAAATTATTGTGCTTTCGATCCCCACAAGGCGATCACCCAATTCTTGATGTGACCGAGCTTGCGGTGGAAGAAATGGTCGGCGCCGGGGATCACGATCACAGGGATGTCCTGCGGGCGTGCATAATCCAGCACGTCGATCAACGGGATGGTTTCATCGTTTTCGCCGTGGATCAGGATGGTGTCTGCCGGTACGTCGGCGATCTGCCATTTGGCAGCGGCGGTACCGACCAGCACCAGGCGTTCCGCCGGGGTGCCGGCAGCGGCCAGGCGCTGCGCCAGGTGCGACTGTACAAAAGTGCCGAACGAGAAGCCCGACAGCGATACCGGCAGGCCGGGGTAGCGCTGCACCATGTGCTGGTACAGGATCATCATGTCGTCGGTTTCGCCGTGGCCGTGGTCATGCACGCCTTCGGATGCGCCGACGCCGCGGAAGTTGATGCGTGCGGCCACATAACCCAGTGCCACGAAGGTGCGCGCCAGGGTCTGCGCCACTTTGTTCTCCATGGTGCCGCCGTACAGCGGGTGCGGGTGGGCCACCAGGGCGATGCCTTTCGGCGTACCGGCCGGCATGTCGAGCAGGCCTTCCATCAGGCCGGCATTGCCCTGCAGCGTAAACTTCTCGGAATTCTTGTTCATCATTTGATTTTCAGGCGCTCTACTTCTTTGCCGTTGACCAGGTGGCTGTCGACGATTTCGTCGATGTCGGCGGTGTCAACGTAGGTGTACCAGGTGCCTTCGGGGTAGACCACGGCGACCGGGCCGTGTTCGCAGCGGTCCAGGCAGCCGGCGGAATTGATGCGCACCTTGCCTTCGCCGTTCAGGTTCAATTCCTTGCAGCGTTTCTTGGCGTGCTTTTGGGCGGCTTCGGCGCCGCGCGGGCCGCAACTTTCGCGGCCGTCATCACGATGGTTCGTGCAGAAGAACACGTGATGCTTGTAGTATTGGTTGTCGCTCATCTGAAGCCTTTCTTGGTGCAGGCGCTTATTTTACCGGGGTTTCCCGGGTTTCCTTGTTCAGCTTGTGCGATGGGAGGCAAAGGTACCAGAGGGCTGCCAATGGCCACGCCAGCGACAGGAACTGGGCCGCGCCGTAGAAGTTAAGGAATTTCCCTTGCACCCAGGTCTGCAGCGTTTCGCTGAAGTAGGGGTTGGTCGGGGTCGTGTTGACGATCAAAAGGCTCAGCAGCAGCGTAGCCACTGCCAGCCTGCGTTGCGCCACATGGGGCGCGAAAATCAGGCCGCCCAGCATGATCACGCCGATCAGGAAACCGCCCTGGGCGCCTGGCGTGATCCACACGAAGGCGGCGTCGGGACCGAGCTGCAGTGCGGTCGACAGGGTTTTCACCAGCACGGCCGTCACCACCAGCAGGGCAACCAGCGGCGCGCGCGGGGCTGGCTTGCGCAGGATGCACAGCAGGGTCAGGGCCGCGCCCACCATGCCGCAGGCGGTGACGATGGTCTCGGACAGCCAGTACTGCTCCACCGTCAGCGTCACGTCGGGGCGCACCAGGGACGCCAGGTCGATGTCCATGTCCAGCAACTCGCTGAGCCACTCGGACAGGATGGGCAGCAACTGCCCCAGGCCGAACAGGAAGCCCTGGGGATAGATCTGCGTCAGCGGCCAGAGCGCCACCAGGACCAGGCCCTGGCTGGCATGCTGGGCGAACCAGCGCTGGCGCAGCTTGTAGGCATTGCTGGTGTCCATCAGCTTGTGCGCGGTCAGCGCGCCGATGAAGGCGCCGATGATTGTGCCGGCGCTGTTGGTGTAGAAGTCCAGGTTGGACGAGACGCGTGTCGGCAAATAGGTCTGTACCGCCTCCATCGTGCCGGAGACCAGCATGCCGGCAATACTGGCCAGCAGGAAGGCCCAGAAGCCCGTGACCTTGGGCCGCATCGCGTACACCAGCAGCATGCCGAAGGGGATGTAGCCGATCACGTTGATGCCGGCGTCGAAACCGGTCCAATAGCGCGGCAGCGAAGTCCATTCCAGGAAGATCAGCGGCGACAGGCCCTGGTTTTGCCAGCCGGAGAACGGGAACCAGCTCGCGTAGATGATCAGCACCATGTAGGCGAGCAGGGTTGCCCGTGCCACTGGCGAGCCGGTACGCACCTCCGGCTTGGGAGCCGTGGCGGGCGCTGGCGCGGGAGCTGGGGCGGGCGCTTCTTCGTTCATGATTTACTTCGGCATGTTTGCCAGCCAGGCCAGGATGTCGGCGGCGATGCCGTCCGTGCTTTCAGCCAGTGCGCCGGCGCCGCCCGCCGCATCCGCGCTCGCTGCGCGCGCAGTGCGGCTGAAGGTGCGCTGGTCGACCAGCTTGTGGTTGCGGAATACCGAGGCGCGCAGGGTGACGCTGGCGCTGCTTTGCGTGGCGCTATCGAAGTTCTGCGCGAACTCGTCGGCCTCAAGGCGCAGCAGCGGCAGGCCGCCTGCCGCGTCGGTGGTCGACACCACCTTGACGCCGGATTGCGCGATGCGGGCTTTCAGGCGCTGCGACATCAGCTGCAGCGGCGTCACCGACCAGTTGTTGTAGGCATAAGGGCGCGACTGGCGCGCGTCGGCGTACATCAGGCGGTAGTACATGCGCTGCGTGTCGAGCGAGGCCGGGCCGCTGACGTCCGATACGACCAGGGCCGGGATTCCGGCTGCAGGACTGCCGGCGCCATTGGCGCCATTCGTGCCGCTCGTGCCACTGCTGGAGTCCGCGCCGCTCGGCGCCAGGCTGGCAGGCGCCAGCGGTGCGCCCATCGGGCCAAAGTCGTAGGAGGTCGGTTGCGGCCCCTTGCTGGCGCAGCCGGCCAGTGCGGCAGCGGCAGCAACCACGGCGGTCAGGAGAATGTTCTTCTTCATTGCTGGTCCTTATTTGCCAGATGGGTCAAAGCCTGGTTCGCCCGGCCCCGGCGGCGTGCCGGGTGCGCCGAACAGGATGCTGGATGGGCGATCGCTAATATTATTCATGGTGCGGCGTATGGCGCGCATGGAAGACTTGGTTTCATCCGCCAGCCCGGTCACGCCAGGCAGGGTCTCCAGCTCGACGCCGCTGGCCACCGCCTCGACCGAGGTCGTAGCGCGGTCGACGGAGGCGGTAATGCGCTGCACCGCGCCGTCCGGACCCTGCAGGGTGCGCGCCACCTTGCTCGCTTCATTGGCCAGCGTATCCACCGACTGCAAGGCGCGGTCGCCGTGCTCCACCAGCGCCGGGATCTTCTGCACTGCCGGATCGAGCTTGGCCGCCAGGTCCTTGTACGACTGGGCTGCCTGGCTCACGTCGTTGAAGGCGCCCATCATCGCCTTCTGGTTATCCGGACTGAGCAGGGTATCCAGCTTTTTGGTGACATCTTCCGCTTTCTCCAGGATCGCCGTGCCGCGCTTTTCCAGCTGGTCGAACAAGCCTGGCTGCAAAGGGATGCGGCTGGGATTCTGCTTGGTGGTCTCCAGCGCAGGCGAACCGACGGATTCGTCATCCAGCTGGATATAGGCGATGCCGGTCACGCCCTGGTAGCCCAGCATGGCGTAAGTGGTCTTGGTAATCGGCGTTGCCGGGTCGATGCTCAGGTGGATCAGGATCTGGCCGGCCAGCTTCGGGTCGAAATCGATGTCGTCCACCTTGCCCACTTCCAGCCCGCGATAGCGTACCGCAGCTTGCGGATTCAAGCCCGGGACCGACTGCGTGGTCGCGATCAGGAAAGGGTCGTACTTGACCCGGTCGCGATTGAACCAGATGCCGAACAGGACCGCCGCGATCAGCAGCGTGATCGTGAAGATGCCTGTCATCAAAGCGTGTGATCTGTTTTCCATGCCTTGCTCCTTATTCCAGGGCCTCCAGCGCGCGCTTGCCGCGGTCGCCCAGGAAGAATTCCTTGATAAACGGGTGATCGGTCTTGATCACCTCGCGGGTCGGCCCGATCGCCAACACATGTTTTTCCGCCAGCACCGCAATGCGCGTCGACAGCGCGAACAGCGTGTCCAGGTCGTGCGTCACCATCACTACCGTCAATCCCAGCTCACGATGCAGGGACTTGATCAGCGTTACGAAGCTCTCCGACAGGTCCGGATCGAGGCCGGCGGTCGGCTCGTCCAGGAACAGCAGCTTGGGCTCCAGCGCCAAGGCCCGCGCCAGTGCGACGCGCTTGATCATGCCGCCCGACAGGTCGCTCGGCATCTTGTTCGCGTGTTCCGGGCCCAGGCCCACCATATTCATCTTCAGCAGCACCGCGTCGCGGATCAGGTGCGCGGGCAGGGTGCCCAGTTCCTGCATCGGCTGCGCGACGTTTTCGAACACCGTCAGCGCGGAATACAGGGCGCCCTGCTGGAACAGCATGCCCCAGTGGTTGCGCAGTTCCTGCAGGTGGCCTTGCGAAGCAATCGTGATGTCTTCGCCGAAGATGCGCACGCATCCCTTGGTGGGACGTTCCAGCCCCAGCATCTGCCGCAGCAGCACGGTCTTGCCGGTGCCGGAGCCGCCGACGATCGACAGGATCTCGCCCTGCTCGATGGTCAGGTTCAGGTCATTGTGGATCACGGTGCGGCCGAATTTGGTCTGCAGGCTGGTGATTTCCACCACGGGTACGCTGCCGTCGAGCGTCAGCTTGCTCTCGCCCTCGGGGCAGCCGCAGTTGTCTTCCGCTTGTTCCGGCAGGTCGTTCATCAGTAACCCACTCCATTGAAGACGATCGCAAACACCGCGTTCGCCAGGATCACCACGGTAATTGCCGTCACCACCGAAGTGGTGGTGCCGCGGCCCAGGCTTTCCGTGTTCGGCTGGATGCGCAGGCCGAAGTGGCAGGACACCATCGCGATCAGCATGCCGAACACTGCGCCTTTGAACAGGCCGATGTAATAGTTCGCCAGCGGCACGACTTGCGGCAACTTCATGATGAAATAGCGGATCGACAGGTTCAGCTCCCATTTCGCAGCGATCATGCCGCCGATCAGCGCCGCCGCATCGGTCCAGATCACCAGCAGCGGCATCGAGATCGCCAGCGCGATGACTTTGGGCAGGATCAGGCGGTAGCCGTGCGAAATACCCATCACCAGCATCGCATCCAGTTCTTCCGTCACCCGCATCACGCCCAATTGCGCCGTGATTGCCGATCCTGAGCGGCCCGCCACCAGGATCGCCGCCATCAAGGGCCCCAGCTCGCGCACAATCGACATGCCGAGCAGGTTGACCAGGTAAATGTCGCCGCCAAAGTTGCGCAGCTGCTGCGCCGACAGGTAGGACAGCACCACGCCGATCAGGAAGCCCACCAGCGCGGTAATGCCCAGGGCCTGGAAGCCGGCGTGGAAAATATTCGCCGAAATCTCGCGCCACGGCCCGCGCTTCGGATTGGCGGCGAAGCGTCCCGCATCCTGCACCACCGAGCCAATCAACTGTACGAAGCCGCGCATATGCTCTAGGAAGTGCAGGATGCCGAAGCCCAGCGACGTCACCCAGCCGAACCGCTCCTTGCGCACGCGCGGCATTTCCAGCTTGCCGGCAGCCTCGATGCGTTTGAAGATTTCTTCCTGGCCGTTGACCAGTTTCAGCTTGGCCGGACGCTTATAGTCCCATGCGCTCCACAGCAGCTGCGCGCCGACGTGGTCCAGCATGTCGACGCCGCTCAAGTCCCACTCGACAGCGTGAATGTCTTTTACATGGTTCAGGCAACCCGAAATCCTTTTCATCACCCGCTTGCTGGCGAGTGCACTGACTTGCCAGGTTCCCCCGGCTGAAACGGTGCGCCCGTCTGGGCTGATAGATAACGTTGGCTCTTGAGCAATAGGCATGCCACCAGTGTAAAAGAGTTTCGCCTATAGCGCCACTCAGCGCGGGTCAGGCGGCCAGGTGCCTCGCCTGGCGCGCCGGCGCAGCGCTGGCCGGGGCTGATACCTTCTGTTTCACCCCGTGTCCATCGCGCGCCAGCAGCTCAGTAACAGCGGCTGCGTCCATGCCCGCCACTCCCAGCCAGCGCCCGACCATCACCGCCAGCCGGTCCAGCGCAATCCGGTGGGTCGCGTCCGTGTTGGCATAAAGCCAATCGGAAAACGCCATAAACGATTTGAACGGGGTCTCGCCGAGCAACACCGGCACGGTATGCGTGAAACGGCCCGAATTCGCCACCAGGTCCCAATAGCGCGCGAACCGCACCAGGCGCTGCATGGTCGAAAAGTCAATGTCCCGGTTCGCCAGGATCGTATATGGCGGGTACGGGTCGTACACCATCCCGAATTCCTGGGTATGGCGGATGATCGGGGTGCCGCGCAGGCGCTTCAGGATGCCGAACTGGATCTCGTGCGGTCCCAGTGCCCACAGCTTGTCGAAGCCTTCGGCGAAGCTATCGACGGTCTCCCCCGGCAGGCCGGCAATCAGGTCAACGTGCATGTGCACGTCCGAATGCTCGCAAAGCCAGCGGATATTGTCCGCAGCCTTGGCGTTATCCTGCTTGCGCGAGATGTTCGCCTGTACCACCGGGTTGAAGCTCTGGATGCCGATCTCGAATTGCAGCGTCCCGGGCGGGAACTTCGCAATGCCTTCTTTAAGCGCGTCCGGCAAATGGTCCGGCACCAGCTCGAAGTGGGCATATACCGGGTCATCCGGCGCCGCGGCCAGCTTATCCAGGAAGAACTGCATGATCTTCAGGCTGGTCTTGATATTCAGGTTGAAGGTGCGGTCGACGAACTTGAAGGTACGCGCGCCGCGGGCGTGCAGCATCTCCATCTCCGCCAGGAAGGCATCGATATTGAACGGCCAGGCTGTCTTGTCCAGCGCCGACAGGCAGAACTCGCACTTGAACGGGCAGCCGCGCGAAGCCTCTACATATAAGGTGCGGTGCGCGATATCTTCATCCGAATAGATTGAATAGGGCAGCTTGATCTCCGCCATTGGCGGCTGCACGCCTGCATGCACTTTCATCAAAGGCTTCGGACCGTTCAGGATCTCGCCGCACAGTTTAGGCAAGGTGACGTCGCCCCAGCCTGTTACCACGTAATCTGCCAGGCGCGTAATTTCCTGTTCGCCGGTTTCGTAAGAGACTTCCGGTCCGCCAAGGACGATGACCAGGTGTGGCGCCACGCGTTTCAGCGTCGCCACCAGGCGGCAGGTTTCTTCAACGTTCCATATATAGACGCCGAAACCGACGATCTTCGGTTGCGCGGCCAGGATGCGTTCCACCATCTCGGTGGTCTTCGCGCCGATCACGAATTCCTGGATGCGCGTCTGCGCTTGCAGCTCCCCCATGTTGGCGAGCAGGTAGCGCAGTCCCAGCGAAGCATGGGTGTAGCGGGCATTGAGGGTGGAAAGCAGGATCGTCATGGCAGGAACTGTAATACGGTATTACGAAACCATGCATTTTACCCTTGCGCGACCGGCGCCGGTCCGTTATAGTTCTGTCCCTCGCAACGCAACACTGTTAAAACAGTAAGCGAAACGAGAAAAAGAAGGGGTTGACGAGTTGCACGCTGTACCGCATAATCTCGCTTCTCTGCTGCTGACGAACACAACGCTTCGTCGAACAAACAAGGCAGCGATCTTTAAAAATCAACAGTCGATANTGCACGCTGTACCGCATAATCTCGCTTCTCTGCTGCTGACGAACACAACGCTTCGTCGAACAAACAAGGCAGCGATCTTTAAAAATCAACAGTCGATAAGTGTGGGCGTTTGACGAATATGCCACGAGCCTTTATGGCTCGATGCTCAAAATATTAGTTGTAACGCTCGCACAAAATATATTAAACGTAATCTCGCAAGAGATTCGTCAGTATTTTGAGTGAGTGACCTCCGRYAGCAATRYYGGAAAAACAGAGATTAAACTGAAGAGTTTGATCCTGGCTCAGATTGAACGCTGGCGGCATGCTTTACACATGCAAGTCGAACGGCAGCGCGGGCTTCGGCCTGGCG
>NZ_LMIC01000026.1:0-23358 GCF_001428585.1 Duganella sp. Root198D2
CCAGGACGTTGATAGGTCAGGTGTGGAAGTGCAGTAATGCATTAAGCTAACTGATACTAATTGCCCGTACGGCTTGTCCCTATAACCTTGCCGGTTATATAGCACTTGCCTGTGTTTGAGATACCCACTTTACTTCTTCCAGATTGCGCATCGTGTTCAGCGAACACGGTGCTACAAGTTATGCCTGATGACCATAGCAAGTCGGTCCCACCCCTTCCCATCCCGAACAGGACCGTGAAACGACTTTGCGCCGATGATAGTGCTGCAACCAGTGTGAAAGTAGGTTATCGTCAGGCTCTTATTAGAAAAGCCCGCTAGGCATGTGCCAGCGGGCTTTTTGCTTTGCGGCATGTTATATTTTCAGCATGCCTGCGCTCTCCCACTCCTACCGTTACGCCTTTGCTTCTGGTCTTTCAGATGCCGGCCGGCCGCACCTGACATTAGCCACTTCAAATGCGGACCAGCGTCCGCATTTCTTCGAGGGCCGATTGCTGCAACCCCGGCTCGCTTCCGAGCTGCTCACCGCGGTGCACCTGATCGTTGGTTCGCGCTTTTTCCTGCCGGCGAATTCGTTGGCGAAAGTGCTGCGCCTGGCCGATCCAGTGGTCACCTGCGGAGAAGGGGCACTGCGGTTTGAAGGCTTCTCCGGGTGTTGCAGCACCTATATCCGCGCCGACTTTTTGCAGGATGCATATGACGGCGACATACTCGCCAAAGGCACTACCAACGTTGACTTCAACGCGCCGATGCGCGCTGCGCTGGCGCGCGTGCGCGACAGCGAGGGAATGGACCTGTCGGTGGGCGCCGATGGCGTGACCATCAACTCCGTGACGGAGTCCAAAGTCGAATTGCCGCTGCGTTGGTTGCGCGGCATGCTGGAGGTGCAGTCCTACCAGGCTGGCATGCGCTTGCGGCACACGATGAGCGGCATGGAGGCGCTGCGATTCCTGCGCGCTTTACCGCGCAATGCGAATGGCCGGACACCTTTGTGGATCGTTGCAGGTCCAACGGGGCTGCGCATGACGGCGCAGCCATCCCATGATGGCGTACGCATGACGGACAGCTCGCGCCTGCGCGTGCTTGAAACGTTGGCGCCCAAGGCGAAGTCTGTTGCGCTTTACGCGGATGAGGCGCAGCAGTCCAGCGCCTGGGTGCTTGATTTTGGCCCGGCGCGCCTGACGCTGGCCCTGAGTGCGGAAACCTGGCGCGGATTTTCAGGCGAGGGACAGTCCCTGCGCGCCCTGCTGCGCGCTGCCGGCTCGAGCGCATTGTCGTCGGTGCGGGCGCAGCTGAACTGGCAGGCGGCGCTTGATCCGGCTGCGATTGCGGCGGCGCTGGCATTGCCGGCGGGGGAAGTTGCCGATGCGCTGCGCGTGCTCGGTGCGACAGGGCTGGTTGGCTTTGACGTGGCGGCAAACAGCTATTTCCATCGCGTGTTGCCATTCGACCTGGCACTGGTGGACGATTTGAATCCCCGCCTTGCGGCGGCACGAGAACTATTGGAGCGGCAAGCGGTGAAAATTCTCAGCAATGATCCGGTCGAGGCACAGGTGGGTGAGCACCGCGTGCGTGAAGTGGGGCAGGAAATGCAGTGCACCTGTCCGTGGTTTGCCAAATACCAGGGTGCGCGCGGACCATGCAAACACGTCCTGGCGGTGGAGGCGACGCGATGAGCTTCCAGCCTGCCAATGAACTGGAGACACTGATTTACGCCGGCGACGGCGATGCAGTTCTGGCCCACCTCGAAGGCAGGTCGGCAGAGGAGCGTTCTGCCCTGGCTGAACGTCTCGCGGCGGTCGCCGACTTGATGCATTACTGGTGGTGGAATCGTACCGTGCTCCACGATAGCTGGGGCATGCTCGCCACCGATGGCCAACGCGATGCCATTGCTATCGCGGCGTTGGCCTGTGCACCCGCGGATCAGGCTTCCCGCTACCGCCTGCCAGCTGATCGTGTGGTGGAGGTCGCAAAGCGCATAAGACCGTCAGGAATCGGTACACTTGCCCGTGACTTTGCTGCGAGGGGCCACATTGCTGCGGCATTGCAGCTCGCCGCTGAAGGCCTGTCGCCATACGCGCTTGACGAAGAAGGCGTGATGCAGCTGATCTCAATGCCGCGCTGGAATCATTACATGCGCGAATACCTGGTTGAGAACCGCGAGGCACTGCATCCAGTTCTGCTGAAGATTTTTGAGGTCGAAGGCAATAGCGAAGTCAATCTGGCCGGTATCGATAAATACTGCAAAACCGAGCAGACCTGGGCCTGGCACCTGTTGCAGGTCTGTGAGGATGGATGGTATTCACGCACCAAGCTCCTGGCGTGCTGTCTCGCTACCCTGGAGCGGGATTGGCCGCAATTCCGCGCAGGGTGGTTCTCGCGCTTTCATGACCAGCTCGCGCCGTCGGCGGAAGAAATGACGCCTCATGCCGCGTGTTACCTCGGCATGCTGCAAAGCCGGATCCCACCGACGGTCACGCTGGCACTGAAGGCTTGTACCAAGCTGTTCGACAAGAAAGTGTTGGCGCAAAGCGCCTTGCTGGACGCGCTGCCGCAGGTGATGCTTTCCGCCGTGAAGGCTCAGGTCGCGGCGGCACTCAAAATGCTCGACTCCGTGGTCAAACGGGATCCTGCAAGTGCGCATGCGGCAGCGCACGTGGCCATTGGCGGCTTGCAGCATACGGATCCGGATTTGCAGCAGGCGATCCTGGAGCGCATTGAAAAGTGGGGCATGGACGCCGATGCCTGCGGGGCGCTGCAAGGAATGGCGCCTTTTGTCGCGGCAAGCATCAAGCCGAAGCTGGATGCGCTGGTCCTTGGTGAGCCTGTTCCTGCGGCAGCATTTTGGCAGGATATCGTCCTGCCGCCACGTGGCAAGCCAATGTCGGCGCTGGATCCCTCCCGGGCCCTGGCGGTGCCGGCTTCGCTCGATGACCTGGTGGCCATGTGTGCGCGGCTGATTGAAGACGAGAGCGATCTCGATCTGTTCGAAGTTGCTTTCGGCGCCTTGTTACGGGCCACTCCATTGTCGGACGATGACCGCCTGCGTTTCGCGCCGGTGCTGAAACGCGCGCGCAAAGTGAAGATGGACGTGTACGAAATGAAGGCCTGCGTATCGAGCGAGTTCGCGCGCCTGCTACTGCGCCTTGTTGCGGGCGAGCAGCGCGAACGGGCACACAATCGCGCGGGTGTGCTGGGCGTGCTGGCGGAGCGTTTCGAGGATGCGAGCCAATTCGACCTGGCGACGCATCGCGGCGGTTTCATCGACCCTGCCGTGTTGGTGCAGCGCGCGGGCGAACTCGGTGCTGGCGTGGCGCAGTTGCCACTACGCGTACAAGTGCGCGCATTGCTGCGCCTGGCCCCTTCGGACGATGCTGCAATACTGAAGGCAGCGGAAGGACTGCCGGTTACGCCGTTCAGCCAGGCCTTTTGCTACGCGCTGGGCGGGGAATGGCCACGTCAGCCGAATGAGGCGCTATGCCTCGCTGCCTCCCGCATCCGGCATCCTGGCGCGGACGATCCAATGGCTATATCGGGTTTTGGCGGCGGGCTGCCGGATGGCGCTGTAGTCGCACGGGTTGACCTGTATAACGAGCTGGTGAAATGGGAGGGCGGCGAATTTTTCCAGCCCCGGGCCACTGTGCCGGAGCCACAGCCAGCAGTCGATGACATCTTGCTTGCGCCGTATCGCTACCAGGGCTTCTGGAGCGACTCGGAGGCATTGATCCTGTTCGGCGCCGCGCTGTTCCCCTCCAGCCATGAAGCCGTGTATGCGGATGCCTTGCCCGGGCTGGCGCATAACCTGCAATACGCTGACGCGCAGTGGCATCATGGCGCGTGGGTGCGCCTGCTCGGCGACCCGGTAACGGAAATGACGCCGGCCGCGACGAAGACGCTGGCGCTTGCCCTGATGGGCAAGGATCCCGGCCGCCTTGCGCGCGCAGTCGACGCGTTCGTCGCCGCCAGCCTGGATGGGCGGCTGGACGTGGACGCGCTGGGGCGGGCCTTGCTCGAACTGATCCCGCTGGAGTACTTCATGGCAACGCGGCTTGCTGCAAGCCTGGCGATGTCGGCGGCGGCCGATCCCGCGATGCCGCCAGTGGTGCTGTCGTTGCTGGGACGACTGTGTGCCGTAGCGCCAGGCGGCGTGCCGCGCGACATGTCGAAGCTGCTGCAACTGATGCAGGAACTGGCACTGCAGTATAGCTTGCGCCCGCCCGCCGCGGACCTGGCTGCGCTGGAACGCCTGCCATTAAGCGGCAAAGCGCAAGCCGTCAGGCGCTCCTTGCTGGATGCTGTCGCGGCCGGACGTGCTTAGTGATCAAGCTCCCGCATGCAGCGTCAGGGTGAATTCGACGCCGCCATCGACATTGCGAACGGCGACGGTGCCGCCCATTTTGGCCATATAGGTTTTCACGACAAACAGGCCCTGGCCGCGGTTGGCGCCTTCTTCCTGTCCTGAGACGCCGTACTCGAAGACCTTGTCGATCAGCCCGGGTTCGATCGCTTCGCCCTGGTTGTGTATGGCCAGGCTGGCTGTGCGCTCGTCCGTCGAAAGCGTCATGATGATGGGCGTACCCGGCGTGCGGTGGCGGTTGGCGTTGTTCAGGATGTGGGTCACCACGTCCTCCAGCGAATAAGGATCGGCGCGCACCATGGCCGGAGTGCCGCCGCCGTAGCTCACGTCATCAATGCCGACGCAGTGGGCGTTGGCCGCCACATCGCGCAGGAAGGCGTCGAGGTCGAGGGTTTCGAGCTGCAGCGTGGTGGATTGGAAGGCCTCGCTCGGCGAGGCCTGTCCGTACAGCACGCGCACTGCCTGCTGCATGCGGTGGATATAGCGCCCGCTCGGGTCATGCTCGCCGCCGTGCAGCGCCATCAGCGACTGCAATGGCGACATGATTTCGTGGCCGACTGCATGCCACATATCGCGTTCCTGTTCGGCGCGAATCGCTTCCTTTTCCACATCTTCGCGCACGCGGCGCAGCAGGTCGTGCAGGCAATTCGCCAGCACGCCCAATTCATCGCGGCCGCGCAGGTCCGACAGGTCGAATTCATCGAGCGCACCGGCAGTCTTGACAGAGCGCGCCACCTTGTCTGCGCGCCTGGTGAGGATGCTGATCGGGCGGATGATACCTGCTTCCACCACCAGCCATGCCACCAGCAGTGCGCCAAGGATGGCGCCCACGAACCATGACACGCGGGTGGCGACTACGCTTAAAGTGTCGCTGACGCTGCGGGCATCGCCGCTCAATTCGATCTCGAAGTTGCCAAGTGGCGTTGGCACGCTGGTACGGGTTAGCAGTGCCTTGACGGTGGTGTCGACTGGCAGGTGGCGCACCAGGGTAAGCAGGGCGTGCCAGCTTTGGTCGCTATTGCTGCTGGCGGCCGACAGGGACAGCACTTCCTTGCCTTGCCCGGTGCGGATACGCAGGGTCTCGCCAGGCAACAGAAGCGACTCCAGGTCGCGCAGCGAGAACAGCGGCGTGGCCTGGTCGCGGGTGGTGTCCAGCAGGGCGGGGCCGCCGCGCGGCGGCAGTACTGCTACGCTGACATTGATGTTTGCCAGGTCCTCCGGCGGCCAGGTCGGCTTGGTCTTGGCGAACAGCGCATCCTGCAGCACACCGACCGGCAACCGGACCGAGAAGAAGGTGCTGTGCGTGCAATCGGGGGCGGCATCCGGCGCGCATACCGGGCTTTGCCAGATCCAGCCACGGAAGTCCTTCACCGGGCGGGCGTGCGGCTGGCCGGCGTCGGCGGCGGTGTACCCGGTCAGGCGTCCGCGTATGCCGCCGCTGGCGGGGTCACCGGTTTGCTCAAAAGGAGCGATCCAGTGGTATTCCTGGCCGCGCAGGCTCACCTTCACATCGACGCGGTGCGACTGGTCGATCGATTCTTCGCGCAGCGGGTGCGCTGCAAGCGGCGGGGAATGAAAAGTTCCGGCGACATAAACAAAGCCGCCGGCCCAGGGATTGTTGCCAATGCCGACGCACAGCGTGCCTTTGTCGCCGTATTGCGCGGCGCAGCCGGCCATGGAGATGGCTTGCTGGACTTTGGCCTGGTCGTCGAAGTCCAGCGCGGCATAGGGCAGCAGTACCGGATGCAGGCCGGGACCCTGGCCGGCGGCGGGATTCAGCAGGGCGAGCTGGCCGGTTGGATGGCGCAGCGTTGCGGCGATCTGTTCGCGCGTCTTGTAGAAGGAGTTCTCGTAAGCCTGGTAGCTGAGCTGCTTTTCCTGCTGCAGCACCGAGACTGCCAGCCCCACCGTCGCGATGGCCAGAAGCGGAAAGGCCATGCGCAAAACGATGCGCAGGCGGTACGGCGTCAACAGGGAGAAGGGATTCATGCCTGGTCGGTCCAGCGGAAGCCGCGCATCGGGATGTTTTCGATGCACTCGAAGGCCGGATCGATTTCGCGGAAGGCGTCGCGGATGGTGCTCACATGCTTGCGGATATTGTCGCGGTTGCGGCCACTCTTCACCACTTCAAACAGGTCTTCATAAGATACCACCTGGCCGCGCCGTTCGAACAGGGCCGCCAGGATGCGCTGCGCCGTCAGCGGCAGGTTGATGCGCTGGCCGCGCCAGGTCGGCGTACGCTGGCGCAGCGGATCCATCGCCAGCTCGCTCGCTGGCGCGGCGGCGGGCTTGCTGTCCCTGGCTGCGCGCAGGATTTCAAGGAAAGTGTCGATGAAATCGGCTTCTTCAAAGGTGGTCTTTTGCAGGTAGTCCCAGGCATCCAGCGCCTTCATGATCGAACGGTAGATGGCGGCCGGCATGGCCGATACCACCAATACCGGCGTTGCATGCCGCTTGTTGATGGCGTTGATGATCGCAACGCCGGCATGGCGTTCGCGACCCAGTTCGATGTCCAGCACCACCAGGTCGTAGCGTTCGCGGGCAATGGCCGCCTCGGCGTCGTCGCGATTGAACCACTGGTCGACCTGGATGCCGGGGCGGGCCGCGGCGATCCAGCCGGCGAGCTGGTTGCTGGTGGGGAGATCGTCTTCAATGATAGCTACACGGGTCATGCGTGAAGTATTACCCAAAAGGCGGGAAATCGGCGTGAATTTTTCTTCACAGGGCGGAAGGGAGAGGGCCGGCGGCAGCATTGAACGTTCGCGGGGGTTGGCGGGAAGATTGCTGTACCGGCGCCGTGCCGGGCCAAACCACCAGAAAGGCAATCATCATGAACAACCGGATCAGTACGATGCTGCAGGCGATTCGCTCGACGCTCGGCCGTGCTGCCAGCAGCATTCATTTTCCTTCCGGCGCCCGCAAAGGCGTCGTGTTGCTCGCCGTGACCGGCGCCGCCGCTTACGGTTTGTACCAGTTCCCTCCAATGCGCACGGTTGGCCGCGGCGAAGTGGCGGTACGTACCAATAACCTGACCGGCGATACTTCGATTGTGCGTGAAGGCCTGGCGCTGGACCTGCCTGGCATCCATGAACTGCGCCTGCTGTCGCTGCGCGACCAGACTTACCGTCCTGCCGCTGCCGGCGAAACCCCGTTCCAGTCCGGCGAAGGCCTGTCGCTGGGCCTGGACATATCGGTGCGCTATGGCCTGGACCAGGCACACCTGGCACTGTTCGCCGCCAAGCTGCCGGCCGATATCTCGCGCGACGTGGTGGCGCCCGACGTGGAAGGCGTGATCTACAAGATCCTGACGCGCTACACCGTGCGTGAAATCTTCTCCTCCAAGCGCGCTGAAATCCAGCAGTCCATCGAGGCCGAACTGAAACCCAAGCTGGCAGCCGACGGCCTTGCGCTGCGCAGCGTCACCATCGGCAAGGTCGTGCTGCCGGAAGATTTCAAGGCCGGCATGGAGAAACTGCTGGCCGAAGAGCTGGCATCCGAAAAAATGCGCTATACGCTGGAACTGAAGGAAAAGCTGGTGCGCCAGACCGCGCTGGAAGCCGAGGCCGAAAAAGTGGCGCGTGAAAAAGCCGCCGAAGCCGCCGCCTCCGAGCAGGTAATCGCCGCCAGGGCGCAGGAAGAAGCCATGCGCCATGTGCTCCCGTTCAAGGAGAAGCAAGTGAAGCAGCGCGAGCTGGAGGCGGAAGCTGAAAAGACCGCCCGTATCAAGACCTCGGAAGGTAATGCCCAGGCGCGCATCATCGAAGCTTCCGGCGAGGCGGATTCGCGCCGCAAGCTGGCGGACGCCGAAGCCTATCGCCAGGAACTGGTGGGCAAGATCGCCAGCGCCCAGATGGAGCGCGACGGCGAGTTGCTGAGCAAGCACCCGCTGCTGATCCAGAAGACCATGGCCGACAAGCTGTCGGACAAGGTGTCGGTCATTATCGCACCGCCGCCGGCCGATGGCGGTTTCATTGGCTCGACGCTGGTTGGCGCGCCAAAGACCGCGCACACCGAGCGCATTGCCGCCAACTCCGGGGAATAACCATGGCTGTTCCGATGCTTGCCGCCACCGTGGCCCTGGCCATCGTCACCCAGGACCAACTGCCGCTGCGCGCGGCGCCGCGTGAATCGGCCCAGGCCCAGGCGGTGCTGTGGCAGGGCGACGCGCTGGAGGTGCGCGGCACCCGCGGCGATTTCCTGCAGGTGTACGACCATCGCCGCGAACGCGCCGGGTATGTGCGCGCAGCGCGCGTGCGCCAGGTCAATTTACAGCCTGGCGCCGCACCGGAGCTGCTGGCCGTGATGCGCTTCCTGCGCGACACGCCGGGCGCCGAAGCGCTGGGCATCAGCTATGGCGCTGCCTACCTGAAGGCAGCGGCGCCGCAAGCAATCGACGCCGAACCGTTCGATGCCATCGGCAGCATGGCTGAAAGGCTGGCGGCGCGCGCCTCTTCCAAACTGGCACCGCAGGCCGAGACCGCGTTGGCCGCCCATCTGGAGGTGGTGGCCAGCTATGGCGTGGCAATGCGCAGCTACGAGAATGACGGCAAAGTCCGGGTGTGCTACGACGGCGACGCCTTCCGCCGGGTGCTGGCTGCCGCGGCAAGCGCCGAGCAGCGCTACCGGGCCGCTCTGGCGCTGAGCAACGGCGCCTGCATCGACCCGGCGCTGGGCGTGCTGCAGCGCGCCGAGCATGACCGCTGGCGTGCCGAGCTGCTCGACACGGTGGACCTGGCGCGCCTGCCGGAACATATGAAGAACCGTATCCATATGCGGCGCGCGGCAGTCTGGTCGAGCGTGGCCTTCCAGCGTGCGCGCAAGGGCGAGGATGCGGCGCCGGCAGCCGGCCGCGCCGAACAGGCGCTGGCGGCAGTCAACAAGCAGGAGCTGGCGGACGAGGACAATGCCGCCTATGCGGAAGCGGGCGTGCGCGTCGGCGCCGTGCGCTGGGCATTGGAGCCGGTGCCGGCGCCAGGCAAGACGGCGCCCCAGCTTGCAGTTACCGCGGCGCCGGGCCGGCCGGGGGAAACTTGCGTGACCCTGCAGGGCGGCGGCAAGCAGCTCGCCAGCCGTTGCACCTGGGGCGTAGCCTGGACGGCCTCTGCACGCGTGCATCCGCAAGGCACGGCGCTGGCGCTGGCGGTGCAGCCGCTGGACGGCTGGCGCGAGATGTGGGTGTTCCGCCGCCTGGGCGAAAGCTGGGTGGTGGACGTGCTGCCGCCGGCCTCCAGCGATCCCGACATCGGCTATGCGGAATTCGCGGGCTGGGTACCCGGCACCGCCAAGATGCTGGCGGCGCGGGAAGTGCGCACCGAGGGCAAGTTCCGCCGCAGCTTCGAACTGCTGGATATGGCGACGCTGGCCACTGAGCGCGGCGCCGACAGGCCGGAATCGCTGTCCACTTTCTACAAGTGGCAGGACCCGGCCTGGAAACGGCAGACGGTCAGCTTGCGCTGATTACTGCGGCTTGTAGGTCACCTTCAGGTTGTAGTTCCCGGCGCTGTAGCCGTTCAGCATGACGTAGACATCGCCGTTTGCCGTAACGCTGGTGCTGCAGGTCTCGGTTGCCGTGGAGCCGTCCGACTTGCAGCTATAGCTGCTGGTGGTCGGCAAGGAGCCCTTGCGCACGTAGAGGTCAATGTCGCCGGTGCCGGTGGTTTCGGCCTTGAAGGTGCCGACGCCGGCCTTGAATGGGCCGAAGGTCTTCTTCTGGTTCTGCGTCAGGCTGCCGGTAAAGGTTTCCACAGTGTCCGGCTTGACGATGACAGGGCCGTCGCTGCCCAGTTCCACCGCATACGCGGCAGCCAGCTTGGCAAACTTCAGTGCATGGTCGGACTGGTTGCCCGAATTGGCGTAAGTGTCGTTGGCGGTGTGGATGTAAGGATTATCTTCGCCCATCAGCGTCTCGAACGGTATCGAAGCCGGGAATCCCTGGTTCTGCCACGAGGCATGGTCGGAGCAGGCGTAGCCGCAGGAACTGTAGCCCACGGTGACGGTCGGCAGGTAGTTCGACATCAGTGAAGCCAGGAAGGTGTTCTGCTGGCTGTCGGTGTAGTCGGTATAGATCCAGACGTCCTTGGCCGAGCCGCGGTAGTTGGTCATATCGAGCTGGATCACGCCGACAACGTTGATGTTGTTGGCCTTGAAGTTGGCGGCGATATCCTTGGAGCCGAGCAGGCCGGCTTCCTCCGCTGCGTAGCCCATGATCTTGATGGTGCGGCGCGGCTTGTAGCCGGAAGCGATCATGGCGCGCACCGCTTCGGTCAGGCTGGCGATGCCGGAGGCGTCGTCGTCGGCGCCCGGCGAGCGCGAGGTCTCGCCATTGCCGCTCATGTTGATGCTATCGAGGTGGCCGCCCATGACAATGACTTCCGAACCATTGTCGGTGCCGTTGATGGTCATGATCACGGACTTCTGGTTGTAGCCCGAGTGCGTGAACTGGCTCACGCTGATATCGCTGCGGCCGGCTGCCATGCTGGTCCACTTCTGCGCCAGCCAGTTGGAGGCATTGGCGCCGTTGGTCGTGCGGTAGTAGCGGTTCGCAAAGTTCGACAGGTCGATGATGGTCTGCTCGATGTTCGACGCCTGCATCGTCGGCAGGATGCCGTTGACGGTGGTCTGGTTGTCGATCGCGTAGCTGGGGCGGGTCACGGCCAATGCGAGCGGCTGCACGGTGCCAGCCTTGGACAGCGCCTGCAGCCCTTCCTGTTCGCTGGAGTGCACGATGAATCCACCGCAGCGCTTCAGTTCCTTGTGGATGGCGGCCGACAGTTTCAGCATGGTTTCTTCGTCGACCTGCACCAGGTGGACTTTCTCCTTGCCCAGGCCTTGCTTGCTCTGCTTCGCGATGGCCTGCGGCGCAGCGGCTTGCAATTTGGCATACGCCGCGTCGCCAAGGGTGATCCAGGTGGGGGCTGCATTTGCTGCGCTGGCTGCCAAGAGTCCTGCTGCCAGTACGACCGGTGTGAATCTCTTCATGTCCGCTCCTTTGCGCAAAAAAAATGCACCCGGGGCGGGTGCATTTGTCAAAAATATTAGCAGATTAGTGCTTGCGCGCGATTGTGTACCAATTTGATTTGTCTCAACTGTCGCGGAAATGCCGCGCACATCATGGAAGTGTGCACTTTTCTTCCGCGGAGGTAGACCATGAAAGCGCAACTGCTGGCCGCATGTGCGGCCATATTCCTGACCGCCTGCACTGGAAAGGGCAGCAACGGCGGCATGCCTGCACCGCAATTTGCCGCCGAAGTCACCCGCACCAGCTACGGGGTGGCGCATATCCAGGCCAAGGATTTTGCCGGTGTCGGCTATGGCCTCGCCTATTCCTTCGCCGAAGACAATATCTGCATGCTGGCCGACAGTTTCCTGACGGTGCGCGGCGAACGTTCGCGTTACTTTGGTGCGGAAGCCCGCGCCACCCGGCCCCGCAACGGCGAGTATGGCGCTGCCCTCGACTTCATGGATTTGCGCAATGAGGACAGCGACTTCTTTTTCAAAGGCTACCTGGATATCGAGAAGCTGCGGGCCGGCTATGCCGCCGGTTCCAGCGAAATCCGGCAACTGCTGCGCGGTTATGCCGCCGGCTACAACCGCTACCTGCGCGAGCACGGCGGGCGCCTGCCCGAAGCTTGCAGCAAGGCGGCCTGGGTCAAGCCGATCGGTACAGACGATGTGATGCTGCTGATCGCTGAGAAGGCGCTGCATGCCACCGGCGAAGTATTCGCCGCCGAGATCGTCGCAGCCGCGCGCGACGTGAGCGGCAATGCCAGCCTGGCGCTGCGGGCCGGGCCGCTGGATGCCCTGCCGTCCAGTGAGCCTTTCCTGCTGCCCACCCAGGGCGCCATGGCCAGCAACGCACTGGCAATCGGCAAGGAAGCCAGCAGCAATGGGCGCGGCATCCTGCTCGGAAATCCGCACTATCCCTGGACCAGTACCGACCGTTTCTATCAGCTGCA
Organism: Duganella sp. Root198D2; assembly: GCF_001428585.1. Taxonomy (NCBI): domain Bacteria; kingdom Pseudomonadati; phylum Pseudomonadota; class Betaproteobacteria; order Burkholderiales; family Oxalobacteraceae; genus Duganella; species Duganella sp. Root198D2. The sequence continues at coordinate 12,310 of NZ_LMIC01000026.1, forward strand.
TGTCACCGTGCCGGGCAGTTACGATGCCATGGGCGTCAGCCTGGGCGGCTTGCCGCTGGTGGTGATAGGCTTCAACAAGGACCTGGCCTGGACCCATACCGTGACCAAGGCCGTGCACTTCACGACGTTTCGCCTGGCACGCGATGCTTCCGATCCGATGCGCTATGTAGTCGACGGCGTGCCGCAATGGCTGGAAACCCGAACCGCGGCAATCGATGTGCTGCAGGCGAACGGCAGCTTGCTGAAGAAAAGCAAGGCCTTCTACTTCAGCAAGCTTGGTGCGGTGATGGCAGTGCCGGGAAGTCCGCAAGGACCGGGCGGCCTGCTGGTGCTGGGCGACCCGAATCGCAACAATACGCGTTCGATGGAGCAGTGGCTCGCCATCGGCCGTGCCGGCAGCGTGCAGGAACTGAAGATGCAGCTCGGGCGCCTGGTCGGCCTGCCCTGGGTGAATACGGTGGCGGCGGACCGGAACGGGGGCGCCTTTTACGCCGATGCCAGCGTCGTGCCGCACCAGAGCGCCGACAAATTCGGCGGCGACTGCCTGCTGCTGGCGAGCTTGCTGATGTTCGATGGCTCGCGCGCTTCCTGCGCCTGGGGGCGTGACGACGACGGCACGCCGGACGGTATTTTCGGCGGCACCAATGCGCCAAGCCTGCAGCGCGCAGACTATGTTGCAAATTCCAACGATGGGTATTGGCTCACCAATGCGCGGCATTTGCTGCTTGGGCCGGCGCCGCTTGGCTACTCGCCCTTGTACGGCCCGGTGGGCGTGGCGCAGCACCTGCGCACGCGCAGCGCCTTTATCGGCATCGAGGACATGCTGGCGCAGCGCGGGCAAGTGGGGCCGCAGGACCTGCAGGCGCTGCTGTTCGCCAACCGCATCCTGGCGGCAGAGCTGGTGCTGCCGGAACTGCTCCCGGCCTGCATGGCTAGCCCCGACGCCGTGCTGCTGAAGGCATGCGCCGCCCTGGCAGCGTGGGACCGCAAGGCGGAACTGGATAGCCGCGGCGCCGTGCTGTTCCGCGAATTCTGGAACAGCGCAGCCAGGTTGCCTGGGATCTGGGCGCTGGCATTCGATGCTGCCGATCCCCTGCATTCACCGCGTGGCGTGGCGCCGGCGGCGGTACCGGCCATGCTGGCAGCACTGAATGACGCGGCCTTGCGCCTGCGGCAGCTTGGCGTGCCGTTCGACGGGCGCCTGGCCGATTTCCAGGTAGAGCCCCGCAATGGCCAGCGCTTTCCGATCCACGGTGCGATCGGCGACATCGATGGCAGTTATAACTCGATCCACATGGCCGGCACGCTGGGAGCATCGGGCTACGAACGCGTGACGTGGGGCACCAGCTATATCCATCTGGTCAGCTTCGATGAAAACGGGCCGCAGGCGCGCGGCCTGCTGGTCTACGGCCAGTCGACCGATCCGCGTTCGGCGCACTATGCCGACCAGCTGCCGCTGTACGCGGAAAAACGCCTGCCCTTGCTGCCTTTTTCCGCATCCGCCATTGCCGCCGACCCGGCGCGCCGGATCAGGCAATTGCAAGAATAGTGATGTAGTGCAACTACGCACGCCGCGCTTGCCAGTCACTGGGCATGGGCATACGATTGGCGCATGAGCTCACAGCGCATCCAGCCGCCGGCGCTGCTCTTTATCGAGGGCGACCTCACGATCCGGCGCGTGCAGGAACTGAAAGACGTGCTGCTGGCACGCCTGGCGCAGTCGCAGGCGCTGGAAGTGGACCTGGCGGGCGTCACGGAGATCGATACCGCAGGCGCCCAGCTCCTGCTGATGGCGCGCCGCGCCGCGCAAGCCAGCCGGAAAGAGCTGCGTCTGGGCGCTTGCAGCCCGGCCGTGGCCGCGCTGTTCGCGTTGCTGCGCATCGAATAGGAAGGCAGGCGCCATGGACCTGGACGAAGGCTTGCAGGCGTTTGTCACCGAGGCGGGGGAATTGCTGGCTGAAATGGAGGCCGGCTTGCTGAAGCTGGGCGAGCCTGCCGCGCGCGAGGAGGCCGTCAATGCCATCTTCCGCGCCGCCCACACCATCAAAGGGACGGCCGGCCTGTTCGGGCTGGACTACATCGTGCTGTTCACCCATGCGGTCGAAAGCGTGCTGGAAGAGGTGCGCAATGGCGCGCAGCCGCTCGATGACGACCTGCTCGCGCTGTTGCTGGAGTGCGCGGACCAGATTGGAGCCATGGTGGGCGATGTCGAGCGGGGCGGGCGAGGCGAGCTTGGTGAGCGGTGCCGCCCGCAACTGGATGCCCTGCATGCCTACCTCGCCCCGGCGCCGGCCTTGGGCGAGACGGCTCTGCCGCCGGTTTTCGGTGCCGGGATCGAGGCCGGCGAGAGCGGCTTCTGGCTGGTATCGCTGGAATTCGGCCGCGACGTGTTCCGCCACGGGATGGACCCGGCATCCTTCATTGCCTATCTCGGCCGCCTGGGACGGATTGTCGCACTGGCCACGGTGGACGGTGGCTTGCCGCCGCCGGAGCAGATGGATCCGCAAAGCTGCTACCTCGGATTTGAAATCGTGCTGGAGACAGTTTCCAACGCCGAAGAAATCAGCAAGGTGTTCGAATTTTTGCACGATGAATGCACTTTGCGACTGCTGCCGCCCGGCAGCAGCAATGACGACTTCCAGCGCCTGGCCAATATTCTGCCGCTGCATGGCGACGCTATTGCGGGCGTCCTGCAGGCCAGCGGCCTCGGTTCGGTGGTGCCGCAGGCGGTGGCAGCGCAGCTGGCAGGGCCTGAAGCTGGCGCGGTGGCGGCCAAGCCGAACGAGAGCCGCACCATCCGCGTCGATGCCGAGCGCCTGGGGCACCTGATTACGCTGGTGGGAGAACTGATCATCGCCAGTGCACGCACCCAGATGATCGGCAGCCGCCATAAGGACGCCGACCTGCAGGACAGTACTTCTGCCTTGGCTGAGCTGGTCGAACAGGTGCGCGACAGCGCCCTGCAACTGCGGATGGTGAAGATCGGCGCCACGTTCAACCGTTTCCAGCGGGTGGTGCACGATGTGGCGCGCGAAATCGGAAAGGACATCCGCCTGGTCCTGAGCGGCGAAGACGTGGAACTGGACAAGACCCTGGTGGAACGCATTGGCGACCCCCTGACCCACCTGGTGCGCAACGCCATCGACCACGGCATTGAGCCGCCCGAAGTACGGCGCCAGCGCGGCAAACCGCTGCAAGGTACGGTATTCCTGAACGCCTTTCACGACTCGGGCAGCATCGTGATCGAGGTCGGCGACGACGGCGGCGGCCTGCAGCGCGAACGCATCATCGCCACTGCCATCGAACGCGGCCTGCTCGATGCGGAGCACAAGGTCAGCGACAGCGAAGTGTTCGGGCTGATATTCGAGCCGGGATTTTCCACCGCCAGCACGGTGACCAGCCTGTCGGGGCGCGGCGTCGGCATGGACGTGGTCAAGCGCAATATCGAGGCGCTGCGCGGCAGCATCACCATCGACAGCGAGGCTGGCCGCGGCACCACGGTGCGCGTACGCCTGCCGCTGACGCTTGCGATCATGGACTGCATGCTGGTGACGGTAGGCAGCTCGCGCTTCGCCATCCCGCTCGGTACGATAGAAGAATGCGTGGAGTACGAGCGCGAGGGCCGGCGTGGCTTCGCCGACCTGCGCGGCGAAGTGCTGCCGACAGTCGCCCTGCGCCAGCTGTTCCGCCTGCAAGGCTCCGCCCCCCGCCGCGAAAGCGTGCTGGTGGTGCGGCATGCCGGCCAGCGCGCGGGGCTGGTGGTGGATAGCCTGCAGGGGCAATGCCAGGCCGTGATCAAGCCGCTCAGTCCTGTGTTCAGCGGCATCTCCTGCCTGAGCGGATCAACGGTACTGGGCAGCGGCGATGTGGCTTTAATCCTGGACATACCGGCACTGCTCAAACAACTACAGGCAAGACAGGCTGGCAACCTGGCAGCATAGGAGCGAGACGATGCAGCGAAAACTGACAGTTGGGATACGCCTTGGCCTGCTGGTCGGGGTGCTGGTACTGATGATGGCCGGTATCGGTTATGCCGGCATGCGCGGCATGGAATTCAGCAATGCGCGCTTGAAGGCAACCTACGAAGACCGGACGGTGGCCTTGATCTACCTTGGCAAGGTCAATGAATACACGCTGCGCACCCGCCACCGCATGGTGATGACAGCTGCCGCCGGCAGCCTGGCCGAGGTGGAGGCGGCCCAGCAAGGCGACGCCTCGCACCAGGAGCTGATCCGCAAGAACTGGAACGCGTACCTGGCCACTTTCCTGACCCGGGAAGAACAGCAGTTGGTCGCGCAGTACACGGCGGCCTGGAATACCTGGCAGGATTTGCGCAGTGCCGTCATCCTGAAGGCGCGTGCCGGCAAGTTCAAGGAGGCGTTGGAAGAGGCGCGCGGCGCCGACGTGCCGTTCCGGGCCGTGTTGGCCGCCATGGGCAAACTGATCGACTTGCAGGAGCGGGTGGCGCGTGAGGAATACGAGTCGGCCATGGCGCAAACCGCGGCCACGATGCGCACCAACGCCATGCTGCTGGGCGGCGGCCTGCTGGCCGGTATCGCACTGTCGGCCTGGATGATACGCGGCTTGTTGCGCCAGTTAGGCGGCGAGCCGGATTATGCCGCCCACATCGTGCAAGAGGTCGCGCTGGGCAACCTGGCGGTGCAAATCAGCCTGAGAAAAGGGGATAAGGGTAGCTTGCTGGCGTCGATGAAGCAGATGGTGGACAAGCTGTCCGGCGTCGCATCGGAGGTAAGTAACGGGGCGCTGGCGCTGGCGGCTGCCTCGGAGGAGGTCAGCGCCACGGCGCAGTCGCTGTCGCAGGCGGCCAGCGAGCAGGCTGCCAGTGTCGAAGAAACCAGCGCCTCGGTGGAAGAGATGAGTGCCTCGATCGGCCAGAACACGGACAATGCGCGGATTACCGACACCACTGCCTCCAAAGCGGCCGGCGAGGCCGGGGAGAGCGGCGCAGCGGTGCGCAGCACGGTGAGCGCCATGCGCGATATCGCCAAGCGCATCGTGATCATCGACGATATCGCCTACCAGACCAATTTGCTGGCGCTGAACGCCGCCATCGAAGCGGCGCGCGCCGGCGAGCATGGGCGCGGCTTTGCCGTCGTGGCGGCGGAAGTTCGGAAGCTGGCCGAGCGCAGCCAGGTGGCGGCGCAGGAAATCGGCGACCTGGCCTGCGACAGCGTGCAGGTGGCAGAGCGGGCCGGCGGATTGCTCGACGCCATGGTGCCGGCGATCCAGCAGACTTCGCGCCTGGTGCAGGAGATTGCAGCCGCGTCGATAGAGCAGGCTTCCGGAGTGGGGCAGATCAATATGGCAATGGGGCAGTTGAGCCAAACCACGCAGCAAAATGCTGCCGGTGCGGAAGAACTGGCCTCCACTGCTGAGGAAATGAGCAGCCAGGCGGAGGAATTGCAGCAGCTGGTACGCTTCTTCCGAGTCGCGCAGGATGAGGCGCCGCGGCGCAACGTTGAAACGAAGCCTCCCGCCAGCCAGCGCGCCTCGCTGCGCCGCCTGTCCCGGGTGCCGACGCTGGATGAAAGCAACTTCACACGATTTTGAGGGCAGGGCATGGATGCTGAGCACCAGTACCTGAGTTTCCGCCTGGGCGAGGAAACGTTTGGGCTGGGCATACTTGCGGTGCGCGAGATCATCGAGTACGGTGGCGTGACCGACGTGCCGATGATGCCGCCCTGCGTGCGCGGGGTGATCAACTTGCGCGGCGCCGTGGTGCCGGTGCTGGACCTGGCTGCGCGTTTCGGGCGCGCGCCAGGCGTGATTGGACGGCGCAGCTGCATCGTCATCGTAGAAAGCGGGATGCCGCCCGAGCAGCAGGTGCTAGGCTTGCAGGTCGACGCGGTGAATGCGGTGCTCGACATCGATGCCGGGCAAATCGCGCCGCCGCCCAGTTTTGGCGCGGGGCTGCGCAATGATTTCATCACCGGCATCGGCAAGGTCAGTGGAAAGTTTCTTATCCTGGTCAACCTGGAGGCAGTGCTGAACGTGCCGGAAATCGCTGCAATGGCGGGGGATGTGAATTGATGCAGCCAGTGGCTCCTCTGACGGACCGCGAGTTCGTGCAATTCCAGCGTTTCATCCACGAAGCGGCGGGGATTTCCCTGTCGGACGCCAAAAAACCGCTGGTGTCCGGGCGGCTGGCCAAACGCCTGCATCACCTGCAGTTCAGTAGCTACGACTCCTATTTCCAGTTGATCAGCAGCGGCGCTGCACCGGAGGAAACCCAGATTGCCATCGACCTGCTGACCACCAACGAAACCTACTTCTTCCGCGAAGCCCGCCATTTCGAGCATTTGCGCTCCGTACTGAAAGAACGCAGGCAGCGCAGCGAACCGTTCCGGGCCTGGAGCGCGGCCTGCTCTACAGGGGAAGAGCCGTATTCGATCGCCATGGTGCTGGCCGACCTGTTGCCGCCACAAGGATGGGAGGTGCTGGCCTCCGATATCAGCGCGCGCGTGCTGGAGACGGCGCGCCAGGGCCACTACCCGATGATGCGCGCGGCCCACGTGCCCCAGGAATACCTGCGCCGGTTCTGCCTGAAGGGCATCGATGCCGAGGATGGCACGCTGCTGGTATCGCGCGTGCTGCGCGAATGCGTGGAGTTCGCCCAGGTCAACCTGAATGCGGCGCACCTGCCGGCGCTGGGCAAGTTCGACGTCATTTTTTTGCGCAATGTGCTGATCTATTTTGACGGCGAAACCAAGCGCCGTGTGACGCAGCGCGTGCTTGAATTCCTGCGTCCGGGAGGACACCTGTATATCGGCCACGCGGAAAGCCTGCACGATATGGGACTTCCGGTGCGCAGCATTGCGCCGGCAATCTATCGCAAGGAATGATATGGAAACGGGCGCCGTTTTCGAGGTCTACCTGCTGCCCGGTGAGTACTTCGTTGGCGATGCGCGTTACCGCATCCGTACCGTGCTCGGTTCCTGCGTGTCGATCACCCTTTGGCACCGGCGCTTGCGCATCGGCGCCATGTCGCACTTCCTGCTTTCGGAGCGCGAATCGGGGCCCGATGCAGAGCGGGCGGCCGGGTTGAGCGGCCGCTATGGCAACGATGCAATGCAATTGATGGTGGCGCAGCTGCAGGAACGCGGGGTACTTGTGCGTGAGTGCGAAGCGAAGGTGTTCGGCGGCGGCACCATGTTTCCATCGATCGAAGCGGGGCGGCAACCGGGTATCGGCCACCGTAACGGCATGGCTGCTGAAAAGCTGCTGTCGGAGTACGGCGTTCCCGTCGTGTCGGAGAGCCTGTTCGGCATTGGGCACCGGCATATCCTGTTCGACGTGGCCACGGGCGACGTCTGGGTACGCCAGGGGGAAAAGGGAGGCGCATGAAGCAGATCAAGGTCATGGTGGTGGACGATTCGGCGGTAGTGCGGCAAGTGCTGAGCGGCCTGCTGGGGCGCGAGCCGGACATGAAAGTTACGTACGCCGTGGCCGATCCGATCCTTGCCTGGGAGCGCATGCGCCTGCAGTGGCCGGACGTGGTGGTGCTGGATGTTGAAATGCCGCGCATGGATGGCATCACCTTCCTGCGCAAGATCATGGCCGAACGCCCGACACCGGTCGTCATCTGCTCCTCGCTGACGGAAAAGAGCACCCGCACCTCAATGGAGGCGCTGGCCGCCGGCGCGGTTGCCGTGGTAGGCAAGCCCAGGCTCGACCCGCGGCAGTCGCTGCACGATGGCTGCGAGGAGCTGGTAGCCGCCGTGCGCAGTGCGGCCCAAGCGCGGCTGCAGTCAATTTCCGGCGGCCGTCCAGCTGCACCGCCTGTGGTGCCATCGGCCAAACTCAGCGCGGACGCCATCCTGCCCCCGGCGGTGGAGGGCGCGCTGCCGGCCCGCGGCAACGGGCGCGTGGTGGCCTTGGGTACGTCGACCGGCGGCACGCAGGCGCTGGAACGGGTACTGGCCGAGCTGACGCCTGCTGTGCCGGGCATCGTCATTGTGCAGCATATGCCGGAGCAGTTCACCGCCGCATTCGCCGAGCGCCTGAATGGACTGTGCCGGATCGAAGTGAGGGAGGCGCGCAACAACGACCCCGTCCGCTCAGGCCATGCGCTGATTGCCCCCGGCGGGCGCCATATGCTGTTGCGGCGCGGCCCATCCCAGTATTTCGTTGAGGTGGTTGACGGGCCTTTGGTCAATCGCCACCGGCCCTCGGTGGACGTGTTGTTCCGCTCCGTCGCGAAGTGTGCCGGCGCCAGTGCGCTCGGCATCATCATGACCGGCATGGGCGACGATGGCGCAGCAGGCCTGCTGGAAATGCGCCAGGCCGGCGCCCGCACGCTGGCGCAGGACGAACAGAGTTGCGTGGTGTACGGCATGCCGCGTGAAGCTGTGAAGCGCGGCGCTGCAGAGCGCAGCGTCGCGCTGGATGCAATCAGCCGCGAAATCCTGCAATATGGCGGTATGGAACGGAGGACGAATGAAGGACTTTAGCGCAAGCACGGCCTTGATCGTTGAAGATAGCGCGGTGCAACGCGAGCACGTTGCGGCGCTGTTGCGCCAGATTGGCTTCGGCACCGTCCTGATCGCGAATGACGGTATCAATGCTTTGCGCACGCTGGAGCAGCTGGCCGCTCCGGTGGACCTGGTGCTGACCGACCTCGACATGCCGGGCATGGATGGCGTGGAGCTGATCCAGCAGCTGGAAAAGCGACGCTGGGCCGCCAACCTCATTGCCGCCTCCGCTAACCAGCCCCGCCTGTTGGAAGCGGCAAGCAGCCTGCCGTCGGGCAGTGCGATGCGCCTGCTATCCACCATGCCCAAGCCGGTGCGCCTGGAAGCGCTGCAGGGGTTGCTGCACGATGCCTCGATGCTGGCGCTGGCTGAGCTGGAGCAGGGTGTGGCGCCCGAGATCCCGAATATCACTGAAATCGAAGCCGGGTTGGCGGCTGCGGAATTCATGCCCTTATATGCACCGCGCGTCGCCCTTGATAGCGGCCGGATGGTGGGTATTGCCGTCCAGGGATGTTGGCGTCGTCCAGGGCGTCCCCCGATGGACGTTGCCAGCCTGCTGCCGGTGCTGGCTGGCGACAGTGAAACGATAGGCGCCATTTTGCTGGCGCTGGCGACCCAGGCCGCGGCTGACTTGCACGGGTGGCAGGAAATGGGGCTGTCGGCGATCAAACTTTCGCTCCCGCTGCCGGCCGAATTGCTGGAAGACCTGGGGGAACTGGGGCGGCTGGTGGCCGGCATCCAGGCCCAGGACGTCAAGCCGGGCAGCGTATGCTGGGAAATCAGTGAAGCGGTGATTGCGGCCTGCGAGCCGGAATTGCTGCACAATATTGGCCGCCTTAGCTTGCGCGGCTACGGCATCGGTGCCGTCCACTGCGGCCGCTACGAGGCAAAAACGCGCGACTTTGCCTCTTTTCCGCTGTCGGAGATTTCAATCGATCCCTTGTTCGTGCACGAAGCAGCCCAGCGCAGCCACCGCCGGCCGCTATTTGAAAGCTTGCTGGCCATGGCCGGCAAGCTTGGCGTGCCGGCTTGCGCCGACGGCATCGAAAACGTCGAGGACTGGGCACTGATGCGTGAAATGGGCTGCGGCACGGGGCAGGGGCCACTGGTTGCCGCCCCGATGGCAGGGAGCGAATTCGTCGAATGGTATAAGGATAGCCGCCAGCGCCTGCGCGACTGTGCCGGACACCGGCTCAGTGACGCGGCGCCTCCAGCGGCAGGGACAGGGTAAAGCAGGTGCCGCGGCCCTCCTCGCTGCGAACTGTAATGCGGCCACCCAGGATATCGGACACGATGCTGTGCACGATATGCAGGCCGAGGCCTGAGCCGCCCACCCCCATCTTGGTAGTAAAGAAGGGGTCGAAGATGCGCTCCTGGTTGCCGGCGCTGATGCCATTGCCGTTGTCGCGTACATGCAGTGCGATCCACTCGGGCTTTTCATACTCCGCTACCAGTTCCACTTTACCCTCGCTGCGGCCGTCGAAGGCATGCATAAGGGCGTTGTTCACCAGGTTGGCGATCACCTGGCCGAGGGGGCCGGGGTAGCTGTCCATCATCAGCTCATCCGGTACGGACTGCTGCACTTCGAATGGAGTACGCCTGATCGATGGCAGCAGCGTCAGTACATTGCCCGACACCACTTCCGACAGCAGGAAGGTGCGGCGCTGGGTGCTGGTCTGGTCCACCGCCACCTGTTTGAAGTTGGTGACCAGGTCGGCGGCCCGCTGCAGGTTGCGCATCAGGATCTCGGTCGTGGTGCAGGCATTATCCAGATAGCCGACCAGCTCGGAGCGGCGCATATTCTCGCCCTTGGTGAAGTGCTCGCGAATCTCGCCGGTCTGCGCCTCGAATGTACTGGCTACCATCAGGCTATTGCCGATCGGGGTATTCAGTTCATGTGCGATGCCGGCCACCAGCGAGCCGAGCGCCGCCAGCTTTTCGTGGTGCACCAGGTCTTCCTGGGCGCGCGCCAGCGATTGGTATGCCTGTTTCAGTTCACTGTTCGCCCGGCGCAGGGCGATGTGGGTATTGATGCGGGCCAGCACTTCCTCAACCTGGAACGGTTTGGTGATGTAATCGACGCCGCCGACGGCGAAGCCGCTGACAATTTGTTTGGCATCGCTCAGTCCCGTCATGAAGATGACCGGGACATCGCGCGTGTCGGCATCCGCTTTCAGGCGTCGGCAGGCCTCGAAGCCATCCAGGCCAGGCATGACAATATCAAGCAGGATCAGGTCCGGCTCGGCCAACGCCGCCCGCATCATGCCTTCGCGCGCATCGTGGGCCAGAACTACCAGGAAGCCGTGGTGGCTCAGGTGATCGAGCAGGGCGAGCAGCAAAGTCGGCGAATCGTCGACGACCAGGACTGTTGGCCGGCGCAGAATTTGTTTAGATGGCATCCCAAACCTTTTTCACATGTGGCCCTTGTCAGAGTGAATCTGGCTTGCTATAGTTCTGTCCCTCGCAACGCAGTGCTGACAAAACAGCAGAGCGAAACGAGAAAAAGAAGGGGTTGACGAGCTGCACGCTGTACCGCATAATCTCGCTTCTCTGCTGC
>NZ_LMIC01000027.1:0-22463 GCF_001428585.1 Duganella sp. Root198D2
CTGTTCCTGTATAACTATTACGGCACCCCAGCTGCCGACGGCAGTATGGGCGTCGAGGTCGACTACCTCGAGTTCATTGATGCTGCTGGCAATGTCCTCAATGCCAATAGCAGTATGGCAGAAGGGACCAGTAATTGGACCAATTACTCTGGCAGCTCTGAAGCGATCAACACCCCCGCGCTGACGTTGTCGTCGGTGCGGGCGTTGCTGCGTGCTGACGCGTCGAAAGACATTCACCAGTTCCAGCGCTTTGACAAAGAAAGCCGCCTGACCTGGAGCGTCGACGCCGCCGGCGCGGTATCGCGTCTCTTCTATGACGCGAAGGGTAATGTGGTAAGCCGCGTTGCCTATACGGCCGCACTGAGTACGGCCGCCATGGCCAAGCTGGCGGCAGATCCTTCTTCCATGCCGATGCCCGGCAATGGCGAAGCTGTCACCAACTACGTCTACGACGACGATAACCGCCTGGTATTTACTATCGATCCGCTCGGCGCTGTCAGCGAAAACCGCTATGACGCAAGCGGCAACGTGATCGAAACGGTACGCTACGCCAAAGCGGTTGATCCCCGTCTGAACAAGAGCCTGGATGGTAAGACGGTCACGCAGTGGGGCCTGAATGGTGCCCACTCCGGCACCACTGTCGCTATCGATACCAACAAGACCTATGCGGTGCGTGCGCGCGTGCGCCAGGTGACAGGCTCCGGCAGCTTCTATCTGGGTGTTGTCGCCCTTGACGCCAACAAGAATTGGCTGACCCAGGTGAATGCGCCTGGCAACCCATATCCGGGCGCGAATGGCGTCCTGTTGACGCCTGAAATGGGTTGGCAGGAGTTCGAAGGAACCATCACGGGTGAACAGCTGATCAGCCCGAATTCATATGACCCGCACAAATTCTTCCAGGGCACCAAATTCGCACAGCCGCTGGTCTTCACCAACATCAGCGGCCAGGTCGGCGCTGACGGCAACGCAGGTGTGGAGGTCGATTATATTGAGCTGATTGACGTCGCCACCGGACAGGTGCTGAACGAAAACAGCCAGATGGATACCGGCGCTGCGGCCTGGAGCATAAAGAACGATACGTTCAATACGCTGAGCGTAGCGAAGGTCCGGCAGATGCTGCAGGCCGACGCTGTGAAGGACATCCACCAGCGCAACCGGTACGACAGCAACGGCCGCCTCACCTGGAGTATTGACGCGCTGGGCGGCGTAACGGAGCACCGTTACGATGCGAACGGCAATTTGAGCAGGACCATCGTCTATGCCAGCGGCTTGGCAGGTGCGCTGGCCGACGGCGCTGTTCCGCAGGTGATTGCCACGGCACCAGGCAGCGGCGGCTACGTATTGAGCAATGCGCTGGACCGCGTGACGGACTACGTCTATGACGCGAAGGGCCGCCTGGTCAGCCAGACCGACGCTGTTGGCACCGCAGTGGCCACGACCCAAAGCTGGGCATACGACGGTGCCGGCAACGCGATCCGCCATACCGATGGGTGTGGCAACACGTCCTGGTCGGCCTACGACGCATCCAACCGCCTGGTGCGTCATATCGACGCCGCAGGTTATGTGACCACCCGCAGCTATTTTGCCGATGGCCGCCTGAAGGCCGAAACCCGCTACGCCAACGCGGTTGCTTTGCCGCAGGGAGCGAATGACGCCTGGGCATACGATGCAGCGACCAATCCGGTCGCCAATACCAATCCGGTCACCGGCGATCAGACGACTTCGTGGACCTACGATAGCGCCGGCCGCATGCAAACGTCGACTGACGCGGCGAACGTCGTGACGTTCTACGCCTACGATGGCCTGGGCAACCTGACCGATACAACCGTGGCGTATGGTACGGCCGCAGCCTCCACCGTACACCGCAACTACGACCGCGCTTCCCGCTTGTCGACGGAAACCCGTGCGTACGGAACGGTTGACGCGTTCACTACGCAGTATGGCTACGACACCTGGGGCAACCAGACCACCATCACCGCGGGCGGGCTCACGACGACCCAATACTTCGATGCGCTTGGCCGCAAGACTGGCGTGAAAGACGCCAACCAGGCCCTGACCACGACCGCATACAACGCATTCGGCGACATCGTCAAAGTCACCGACGCGCGCAACAACTCCGGCTATTTCTTCACGGACTTGTTGGGCCGTGTAACGATGCAGGTTGACCCGGAAGGGGCGGTCAGTGAAACCCGTTACGACCTGCAGGGTAATGTCGCCAGCGTTATCCGCTACGCGAACAAGGTCCAGGGACCTGTCAACGAGAATGCGCGGCCGCAGGTACTGTCGATGGCAGGCAGCGGCGTGTTCGTCGTGCAATCGCCATCTGACCAGTATCAGGAGAATTTCTTCGACGCCCTGGGCCGTACGAAGGAAACGCGTACCTGGTACGACGGCTCGTCGTACTACACCGAATCGTTTGAATACGACGGCAATGGCAACAAGAAGGTCATGACTTCGCGCAACGGCGCTGTGACCACCTATGAATACGACAAGAACAACCGCCTGATCGTTGAAACCTTGCCGGTCACCAGCAAGGACGCTGCCAATGCGAGCGTGGCGGTGCAAAACCGTCTCGAATATGATGCGCGGGGCAACGTCGTCAAGAAGATCGAAGCCTACGGCCTGCCAGAACAGCGCGTGACGACCTATGTCTTCGATAAGCTGAACCGCCAGGTGAAAGAGATCGGCGAGCCGATCACCACCTTCGACCCCGCCACCCGCCAGGATCAGGTGGTGGCTCCGACCAAGGAGCAAAAATACGACCTGCGTGGCAACCTAATCGAGGAAGCCGATGCACGCGGCGGCCGCACGCTGCATTTCTACGACAACGCCAACCGTGAGACGGGCCGTATCGACTCCCTGGGAACCTACACCCGGTTCACCTACGATATCGCCGGCCAAAAGGCGAGCCAGACGATCTACGCCAATGCAGTGCAGGTGGCAGGTGGGAGCTCCATTTCCAATACAAGCGCGCCGGTCCTGCTGGCGCCCGGCTCGGCGGTGCCCGCCAGCGGCGCCTACCTGCAGCTCGATGCCGCGAACGACCGCACCGCCAACTTCACCTACGACGGCGTTGGCAGGCTGAAGACCACCTTCAACGATGGCATCACGACGGGCATATTCAGCAAGGCGACGAACCGCTACGTCGTCGGCAGTGGGACTGTCCGCACCCAAGTCTTCTACGACGCGGCGGGCAACGTCACCAAGACCATCGATGCCAACGGCAATGTCGCGCGCAGCTACTACAACAAGGCTGGCCAGCTGACTGCTACACTGGACGCGATGCGCTACCTGACGCTCTATGAGCGCGATGCATTCGGCAACGTCAAGACCCAGACCAGCTATGCCAATTCCCTGGCCGCAAACGTGTTGGTCGACGACAGCACGACGCAGTCGCTGTTGACCGTTGTCGCAAGCGCGGATGATCGTGTGACCGCGATGACATACGATCGCATGGGCCGGACCAGGACGGAATCACGCCTGAACTTGTCCTACGCATCGGTCGATGCAACGACTGGCGCAGTGGGCGAAACGACCGGTGCCGCAACCAGCACTTATGAATACGACGGACTGTCGAACGTCACCAAGCGTATCGACGCGAACGGCGCTGTCACGGAGTGGAAGTACGACAGCCTGGGCCGCAAGACCGAAGAACTGCAAGCGGCCTTCGTCGACTATCGGGGTGTAACAGTACGGACCACCACCGACCTCGAATACGATGGCCTGAACCAGGTGCGCCGCGAAATTGTGCGCGGCGAGGACAGCACGGTCGAAACGGACGACCGCATCACGCGCTACTTCTATGGCGTGGGCGGTTACCTGATCAGCCAGACCGACGCGGGCAATGCGCGCATCGACTACCGCCTGGACGCGGCCGGCAATATCACCCGCAAGACCCTGGTGGGCCGGGTCAATGCTGATGGCGTGCGCGCAGACGACGTGACTTACTACTGGTACGACGCGCAAGGCCGCGAGGTCCGCCATGCTGACGGCGCCACCAACACCACGGTCGAGACCCGCTATAACGCCTTTGGCGAAATCACCGGCAAGCGCACCAACCCGGTTGCAGGCAGCACGGAATGGGCCGAATTCACCGACTACGACCAGACCGGCCGCGCATGGCGCAGCAACTCTGGCGACGGCATCACCCACATCTATTTGCATGATGCGAACGGCAACGGGACCCTCAAGCTTGACCACGCGACGACCGACCTGCGCAACTATGCGCTGCTGAGTGCATTAAACATTGCTGACAGCAACCAGTTCTACAGCGTCTACGATGCGCGCAACCAGCTGAGCGACACCTACCAGCCGCCGATGAATGGCCAGCACAACCTCATCACCGTAGAGGAGTCGCTGACCCAGAAGCAGGGCACCAGTTTCGCCGGTGTAGGCAGTTTCATTTCGATGGGCGTGGCGAGCGGACTGACCAGCGCTGACTCGGCAGTCATGCCAAGTGCAACAGGGGCGGTAACGGTGGTGCGCGCACTATCCGCCGCGTTGACCTTGACCGATCAGTATTCCGTCTCAAGCAAATACTACGGTGGGGGGACAATGCGCGGGGCTTCGCATACGCTGACCGTCAGCCTGCCGGATACCAGCTACCTGGGCCCTGGCCCGGTCCGGGTGGATTTTTCGGTCCCTGAAAGCGGATCATTGGGAGGTTACGAGGGCTCGTTCTATCCAACTGCCGGCGCTCCTTCCGTTACGTTTAACGAGCCGGTGGACTGGGAATTTGACCAGATGCCGGGCGGGCGTGACTTCTCGATCACGCTTTACAAAGAGAGCGCGAACGGACTGGTCGTTCTCGGAACGCGTGTTTTATCGCGCCCGGCTCCGTGGAGCGGCTCGTCTACTGTCAACACGACGATCACTACCAGCGGTAACGCTCTCAAATTCACGGGCCAGCGATCAGATACGCAACGATTGATTCTGATGACGCGTCCAAGCGGCAGCACCGCAGGCTGGACTATCACCGAGGTGCCGAAGGCCGTGGTGAATGGCGGCGTTGAAGCCGGGAGTTTCAGTTTCGATTGGACTGGCTGGCCTCGCAACAGCTACGAATTCCGCTACGTTTGCTTCAATGGCAGCAACGACGTCGTCAATTCGCAGCAGGGCACGATGGTGCTGAATGATTCGAACCCATCGATTTCCCAGGTGAGCCATACGATGGGCGGCCCAGGCCGGGCGTTCTTCGATGCAAACGGCTCCATTGTGTTCAACGAGTTGGGTGGCCAGGCGGCCACCCTGACTGTGAGCTATCGCCCCCAGGGTGGCAATTGGACCAGCGTGCAGCTGTGGCCTTCCAACGTCGGCGGTACTTCCTTGCCTGGATGGTTCACTCTGCCGGCAGGGGGCTTTGGAGTAGGCAATTACGAATATACGATCGAAGCCAAGAATGCCTCGAACGTCACGATTAACAAATCAAGCAGCAGCTTCACAATTGGTTCGCCAAGTACTATCAGCGATCCGTCTGGCGTATCGGTCCAGACCACGCCGGCCGCGAGTGTCGCCGTGGTTGCAACGAGTTCGCCGAGCCTCGAAGCTTCGTTGTATCGCAAGAACGGCTGGCATACGGTCTACTATAACCGGTACGATACCGAGGGCCATGATGTGCCCGACGAACCCTACAATAGTCTCTACGTGCCGTTGCCGGATACAAGTTCGTTGGGGACCGGAAACATCCGCATTGAGTTTAAGGTTGAGCCTAGTTACGGAGACGGGAGCTTCTCGGGAGGCTTTGCGAGCACCACGGTAGCATATAACCAGGGTTCGGCACACCTGAGTATTTGGGAAACCGTTTCCGGGTGGGGCGGAAATTTCTCCACCTACTATTCCTACCGAGTGGTCAAGGAAACCCCTTATGGCGACGTGCAAATCGGTGCCTATGGGGGATGGTCGAAGGACGAGTACCACGACGACGTCGGCACGTACACGAATTCGACAGTTCAATACAACTTGAATTGGGTTACATTCAGCGTGCAGCCGGCTGTGCAGGGCGCGCAGTTGCTGCTGGAATTCCGGCGCCAGGGAGATCCAGGCCCTTGGGATCTGGTGACGATCCCCCCGCAGGTCATCAATGGCCAGACCGTGCCTGGACGCTTTGCGACCGATTGGACTACTTGGCCAGCTGGCGCGTATGACTACCGAACGCTCGTCATTGATGCGGTTGGTAACACCTTGCAGACCGGCTCGGGCACGATGAACTTGGGTCATCCGGTGAGCGTATCGCCGCCAACACAGGACTTGATAGGCGGCGCTGGGCGTGTCTACATGGATCGTGCCGGCAACCTTGTTTTCACCGAGCAAAGCACTGCCACTGAAACGCTGACGATCCGCTATCGGAAAAAAGGCACGGATGAACTGTGGAGCACCCGTGCGGACTTGCCTCGCACGTCGGTGCCGGGCTGGTTTGTTTTCACGCCGCCGGCGGATGCGCCTTCTGATTTGGAGTACGTTCTTGAGGCGCGCAGGGGAGGCCAACTGCTGAACAAGGTTGCCGGAACCTTTACGAAGTTGAATGCCAACTCGGTCTCAGCGCTGCAGGGATACACGGAGCCGCCAGCCGTGACGCACTTCAAATCGCAGCCGGCAAGTGCGGCGGCGATGCGCCTGTCCTACCGTCCAAGCGGTAGCGGTGCCTACACCACGGTGAACTTGACCAAGGTCGCGACGGGCGTATTCGACTGGGCCAGCGGAGGCATCTTTGGATCGGATACTGAGAACCGCAACTACGACTACATTTACGAAACCCTGGACAGCAACGGCGTGCTGGTCAATAAGGCGCACGGCCTGATGACCTTGGGCCGGGATCCGCGCGTCGTGTCGCATGTCAGCGATTCGACGCCGACCATGGCCAGCTTCAACGTCCCGAGTGGCAATCCCGTGGCGGCGACGGCGACCACAATGGTCTTGCAGTATCGCTTACTGGGAAGTAATGGTCCGTTCCTGACGGTTGATCTGCCCAAAGGCGCCAACAATGCGTTCGTGTGGGACGCGAGTTCCATCGTTCCGCCCGGGACGAGCGGAGCCGTCGACTACAGCTACACCCTCAAGAACGGCAGCACCGTCTTGAAGCGTGATGACGGCGCTGACATCCGGGTGGACGGCACCTTGTATCTTGGCCCGACGGATGGCGATGCACAACTCAAGTGGCTGCAGTCCGGCACGGTCAATAACGTCGCCCTGATCCACCACGCCCAGAAGACCAATGCGTTCGGTGAAGTGGTGTCGGAAACCAATGCGCGCGACTTTACAACGGTCAGCGTATATAACGTACTGGGCAAGCTGGTACGCAAGGAAGACCCGAACGTCAACGTCACCTTGTCCAATGGCTACCAGTACGGCATGACGCCGCGCACGTACTACTACTATGACCGCGCGGGCCGCATGCTGGCATCGCGCGATGCGAACGGCAACCTGACCAGCCAGATCCTGTTGGCCGGCAGCGGGGCAGTCGCGACCGAATTGCACGCGGATGGCGGCCGCAAAGAGAGTGGCTACGACCTGTTTGGCGACCTGCGCTATGGCAAGGACGAAATCGGCTTGCGCACCGACTACTCTTACGACAAGAATGGTCGCCTTACGCTGATCCAGCGCCCGGTACGTACTGACGCCACGCGCGCGGAAGTGTATATGACGTACGACGAGGCAGGTAACCGCATTACGCATGCCGCCACCCCGGACGCCAGCAGCTCGCTTGCCTCGTACACCAGCAAGACTTACTACGACAGCCTGGGACGCGTGTCGAAAGTGCTCACGCCAGCCGGACGAGGCAGCAACTATACCTACGTGTGGGATGCAGCGATCAAGAGCACGGGTGGCCGCGTTGTGGGTGGCTGGCGTCAGACGGTGTCTGACCCGATGGGCCGCACCGTGATCGACGAAATCGATGCGTACGGTCGGACAACAGTGCACACCGACCTTGGTGGGCACAAGTTCTACTACAACTTCAACTTCGCAGGCTGGTTAAGCAGTCAAACTGGCAGCACTGGCCAGAATATCTCATACACCTACTACGCCAACGGCTACGTCAAGAGCATCCGAGACAACGCGCTCCAGACCGAATCTTCCTACGAGTACGACGCGGCGGGCAACCGAGTGTACGAGGCCTACCAGCGCACGGTGAATGGCCAAGTCGAATACCTGGAAAACTCCACGATCGACTACGACGCAAGCAACCGAGTCGTTCGTATTCGCGACCCGCGTGCCGACATCCAGTACGAATATGATGCAGTCGGCAACCGGCGCCGGGTGCACAGCATGTACCACGATGGCGTGAACGGCTCCGTGCAGATCCAGGATTACTGGTACGACTACGACAATATGAACCGCTTCATCCTTACGATGGGCAAATTGTCGTCGGCCAATGGCGCACGCGGCACCAGCGCCACCGATACCAGTGTGCGCGTCGTGCTGGGCGGCGGGGAAGGTGTGGAAGTCCACTATAACAAAGCCAGCCAGCGCGTCATGACGGTCGCCGCCCGCGACGGCCATCGCGAAGACTACACCTATGGAGTGGAAGGTTATCTCGAGTTCACGTACATCAACGCAAATGCCAGCGCACGTGGTTCGCTGGCGTCGATGCGCGTGAATGACAGGCTGGGACGCACCGTCGCTTATACCGAATACAGCGGCGGCAACATCAGTTACCAGCGCAGCACGGTGTACACGGCCGATGGCCGCCAGAAGAGCCAGACAGGCACCGATGGCACAACCACCTATTACTACTACAACTCGCGCCAGGCGAACGGCTACGACAGCGTTACCGACCTGAGTTCCGATGGTGTGGGTGAGCTGGCAAAGGTGCAGACCGTAAAAGCAGGTGCCGCCACGGTGACCAACGTCACGTCGTACGACTACTGGGACGACGCCAAGCAGCGCAGCCAGACTGTCGCTGGCGAAGCCCCGTATAAGACTGATACGCAGTGGCGTCCGGGGGTTTCCTGGTTTGAATACGACATCAATGGGCATCTGGTAAAGTCGGTCGATGCCGGCGTCGATGGCAAGATGGACACGGCTGACGACGTTTCGTTCAGGTTCATCACCAATGGCCAGGGCCTGATCTTGCGCCGCGAGCAGTTCAAGGGCAATACCGTCGGCATGATGCACCGGTACATGTACCTGAATGGCGTCATGGTGGGTGATGTGGGCAATGATGGGGATTCCCACCTGGACTATGCGCAGACGCTCGCCACCCAGAACCAGAGCCGCGAGCAGATGTACAAAAACTGGCGTCCAGTAAGCAGCGCGGACTTCGACCAGAATTACCAGCCGATCAACCGCAGCTATCCGGCTGCGACAGGTAGCAGCTATACCGTCAAGGCAGGTGATTCGCTGTACGCGATTGCGGGTGCAGTGTGGGGCGACGTCAGCATGTGGTACCTGATTGCCGACGCTAATGGCCTGAGTGCGGAAACCGAGCTGCAGGCCGGCCAGACGCTGACGATTCCGAACAAGGTCACCAACATCCACAACAACAGCGGCACGTTCCGGCCGTATGAGCCGGGCACCATCATTGGTGACACGAGCCCGACCTTGCCGGACGCGCCGATGCCGGCGCCGCCGCCGAGGAAGCATGGCTGCGGCGGTATTGCCCAGATCGTGATGATCGTCGTCGCAGTGGTGGCAACAGTGATTACTGCGGGTGCTGCAGCAGCGGCACTTGGCACAACGCTGGCTCAAATGGGCCTCACTCAAGCGCTGATCGTGGGTGCGGTTTCTGGTGCGGCAGGCTCGCTTGCGAGCCAAGCAGCCGGCGTGGCAATGGGTGTTCAGAGTAGCATCAGTTGGAAAGGTGTTGCCATGGGCGCGCTTAGCGGCGCAGTCACCCTTGGTGTTGGAGCCGAGTTCAATGCCGCAGGATCAAGCGGACTGTTATCGGGCACTAACTGGTCGGCAGTTGCAGGTCGCGCAGTGTTAGCAAATGTCACTACGCAGGCAGCTGCGAACGTGGTTGGTTTGCAGAAGGGTTTCAATTGGAGCAGCGTTGCTGTCAGCGCAATCTCTGCGCCGATCACGTCGCAAATCAGTGAAAAAATCGGGAAATCGGACTGGGCCAGCACCAACCAACATTTGGGCATCCTGGCAACAAGTACTGCATCCGCTGTCGTGTCGGTGGCAACGCGCGTTGCAGTAGTTGGCGGGCGCGTCTCGTGGGAGGCGGTCGCAATCGATGCRKTCGGCAATGCACTGGGTAGCAGCCTAGCGCAGCAACTGCGTACCCCGTCTGCGGCAGAGGAGCGGCTGTGGGCTGGCGTCGACAAAGACAAGTTTGATCGGGACGTTCGGGATCAGATCCAGAATGGCGAGAGGTTTGTTAATTTGGATCCTGTTGGGAGCGCGCAGCAGAATTCGTCTTCTGTCACGATTTCTGGGACACCATGGACTGATTCAGGAAGAACCCTTGCTGATGGGACGTTGATTAACAAGAGCATATATTCCGGTGACAATCGGTTGTTGGTCCTAACGTCTCCTAACCAAATTCCTCTGATCGAGGGATACTCTGTCCAGTCCATTGAGCGGTTAACGTCGGACGAAGCGAGCTTTATCTATCGGGCCGAGAATGGTAATCCCGAAGTTTCGGCGCTGCGAAGCGCTGAAATGGCACGCATTGTTGGGGAATTGCATGGCATTTCACCTACTAATATTGTGGGCGAAAGCAGGCATGAAGTGCAGGTTGGGGCGATAGATGAGCCGGAACCTGTTAAGGCGGGCATACCAGTTTTGCAAACTGCTGGGGATTATGCCTTGAGATTCTTTGATTGGACTCGGTCGAGCGCTCTGAACTCTGTCGCTATGACCTATGACTCCAATCAGCGCGGCGGCTACATGCAAGCAATTAAGGCTAATGCACGCGCTGCCGTGCAGCAGATTGATGCATTAGGACCTACGCGCATTCCAGAGGTGGCGTCCGTCGCTCGTTCCGCGTCAGCGTTCCGTGATGCCGCTAGGACGGCGACTCAGAAGACGTTGACGCCTTGGGGCGAGTTTATGTCGAAGCGTATCGAGGGGAATGCCAATGTGCCGTTTGAAGATCGAATGGCTCATCGGGAAGCAAAGCTGACCAAGCAGCTTGGTCGAGCGCCAGCTGAATTCGAGTTGCTGAAAGGAGTTGCAGGTGGTGCCGGTTACTCGAATAAATGGGTTTCTCGTTTTGCAAGTGGAGCACGAATTTTAGGGCCCGTAATGACAGTCGGCCAGATTGGCATGATTGGATCGCAGGTATATCAGGCAGCACCAGACGAGCGGCTGCATGTCGCCGGGCGTGAAGGATTCAAGTTAAGTTCGAACCTGCTTTACGGAGCGCTCGGTTCTGTTGCTGGTGTGGCAGGAGCTGGCTTGCTCTTGGCATCACCATTTGGTGCCGCGCTGGGAGCCTATGCTGGCATTACTTATCTCGCAGCGTCGTTTGGTGGTGGTATTGCTGGCGGCATGTTTGGCGGAGTTGTGGCTGATCGTATACTGGGGCCTAACTGATAATACTGCACGAATTTATCTCCGGAGTGGAACATGGAAGAGAGTCAAAACCAACATGAGCAGAATCCCCCATATTGTTCGCTTAGTGAGGAACGAATAGTCAAATTTGAGAGCCAACACTTAATGTATTCAGATGATGGTGGCAAGCTGTGGCAGCAAATTCCTTGGACCCCGAGCCTAAAAATTCGGATCTTTGCGGCAATGGGAAATTTTGCATGGCCGCCAGTCTTAGACTGCTTTGGTTGGCGCAAAGGGAAGATCAGTGTGGCTTGGCATTCTACTTTTGAAGAGGAGCTCAATATTAGTAAGTATGTCGGCACCTTCGACCGAGAACGCGGGAAATGGTCGATGGAGGTCGTTGGGCGGTTCGATTTATCGGACGGCGTAATTCGTACTTGGTTCGAGAACGTGGGATTTGATGCATTCACTCGCACATCGCGCTAATCGCATTTGGCGCCTCCTGCCGGACGCGGAGGGCTCCGATTGGCCACGACAAGTAGCCCGCTCTCTTTTCGATAAGCCCCGGCTAGCTGGCAATTGTTGTAGCTAGAAATAAAAAAAGCTTCCTTAAGCCCCAGTGATGGGGTGGGAGAGCTTTTTTCTTTAGCCGCTGCCGCCAGCTCAGGCCTTGCGCTGCTTAATGCGATCCAGACCGCGGCAGATGCATTCGGCAATGCGCTGGGTAGCAGCCTGGCTGAAGCTGGAAAGGATGCTTCTCGACGTGCGCAAATTGAAGCCGATCAGCAACGCTCTGGGCGTGAGGACGCAGAGATCGAAAAGTACACTTGGGCGAAGGGTCAGGAAGAGGCACGGATTCGAGCCGAACTTGAACGCGGTTTGGACGGCGGGTTGCTTGCCGCAGGCCCATTCGATTCGCTCGTGACTTCGACAAGATCCGCACTTGGCCGAATGTCTTCTGCAGTTTCGGACTTTGCATCTGACGCTAAGTTCCGGGTGCGCGATGCGCTGAGTCCAGATATGTTGGGGGCTAAGGAAGCGATGGCTTCACAACGTGAGCTGGAACGATTTAGGTTCAATCTCGCTGCAGATAATGCAGCAAATGGCTGGATCGACAATGGTCTCGTATGTGTATATCGACCAACGGGCGTTGCCTACGCAGTTGATAAGCTCCCCGGATGGGAGAACTCCTTTGAGACCGTCCAGGCGAAGAGCTTGAACGAAGGCATGCAGGTGATGGCGACTGAGTATGTGGTTGCAAAGGGGCTGGCTGGTTTGGCGCAAGCAGGTTCGAAGTACATCAATCTCAGTGCACGCTCCGACTTGACACTTTTGCAGCAAGAGATGCGTTTTGCTCTTGATGCCGATTTGCCTTATCGCGCAAGTTTTGATGGGCTCAGTCCATCGCTGACTCAAACTACCCCTCCAGTGCGACCAGTACCGCGTATTGATGTATCGGACGAGTTTGTGTTTAAGCCGCAGAAAAATGGCAGCGCCTTCCTGTCGTACGGTAACCCTGAGACTCACGGTCTTGAGGTCTTTATCGATAAAGGTGGAGTGCTCGGATTTGATATTCGGTCGGCTAAAGGTGGTACATCATGGTCGAACGCATCTGGGACTGACATGTTTGCGAGTGCCATGATTCGCCTTGAGCAAGAAAAGGTAACTGTAAACGCTATTCGCGGAACCTGGGTAGAGGGTACGGATAGTGTCAATACCGCGCAATACCTGCATAATTTGAAGACCATGTCGGCTCAAGATGCAGCAAGGAACACTTGGACTGGTCAGATGGCTGCGAAATATGGGTACACCAAGGTCGGCGAACCAAAAACGTGGTTGGGAACGACAACGGTAATTTTCACGAAATAGAAGAGGTATTGTCATGATGCAGGAAATTTTGACTGGGGCGAAACCAAGCGAGGTCTTTCGTCAGATCATTGCGGCTGACCCCACAATAAATAACAGGCGTCTTGCTGAAATCCTCATGGAGGAATTTGAGGAATTAAGTGGTGAGGCTGTGCAACTGGTATGGCACTGGAAAGGCCCAGGGAAGACGCAGGGAATAGCAGATGAGAATCTTGACGCGTTGCTTTTCCCCGTCTTTCAAGAGGCAGGGTATTTATAGATGTGCTCAAGCGTTGCTTATTCTCTGTAGAGAAATAGCTTCCCCAAACCCCGCCTTGCGCGGGGTTTTTCTTTAGCTGCTAACGGAGGACCTAGGCGCCAGCCTGGGCCAGCACCGTCTCCAGCATCTCATTGACAAAGCGCTGCTTGCTCTTGGGGAGTTCGCTGATGCGCTCGATATTGCGTTCCAGCTGGGAGGCAGGTCCGCGCTTGCCTCCGCGCTGCTGCTGGTGGGCGAGTCCCACCAGTTCATCAATGCTGGTGGCGAACAAGGTGGCCAACTGCGGTAGTACCGACGCCGGCATGCGGATGCGCGCCACTTCGTAGTGGGCCAGGGTTTGCTGGGCCACGCCCAACTTGTCGGCCAGCTCCTGCTGCGTCCAGCCGCGCTCCTTCCGAAGCTGCGCAATGCGCTGCCCCAGCGCCACGAAAAAATCCTTGTCGTCTGCTGCCATGTTCTCGAACCAATGATGGTGTGCCGAGTGCATAGCTTATCTCCCGTTTTCAGAACAAGAGTTGACTGTACTCGTATTGAGAGTAATAATCAACTTAGTTATTTTCCTCTTTACCCCCTTGACAGGTTTTTGGCGCAAAGGCGACTCCATGGCACGTTTTTCAGATAGTGAGATCGACCAGCTCAAGAGCGAGGTGTCGGTCGAGCGCCTGGTGGAGGCCGCCGGCATCGCCCTGCGCAAGAGCGGAAAAGACCGCATCGGCACCTGCCCGTTCCACTCCGACGGTGAGCCGTCGCTGGTGGTGACCCCGGCCAAGAACCTGTGGCACTGCTTCGGCTGCCAGATCGGAGGCGGGCCGATCGACTGGGTGATGAAGCACCGGGGCGTGTCGTTCCGCCATGCCGTGGAGTTGCTGAAGGAGGATTCTTCTTTAGCCGCTGGCGAAGCGCCGCTCAAACGCAACACGGTGCGCAGCCTGCCGCCGCCGGTGGCGTTCGACGCCGACGAGCAAGCCTTGCTGGACCAGACGGTGGGCTACTACCACGACACCCTGCTGGCGTCGCCGGAGGCGCTGGACTACCTGCGTTCGCGCGGACTGGACCATCCCGGCCTGGTCACGCACTTCAAACTGGGCTACGCCAACCGCACGCTGGGCCTGCGCCTGCCGGAGAAGAACCGCCAGGCCGGGGAGCAGATCCGCTCCCGCCTGCAAAAGGTGGGCATCTACCGCGAGAGCGGGCATGAACACTTCAACGGCTCGCTGGTGGTGCCGGTGTTCGACCTGGACGGCCACGTGACGGAGATCTACGGCCGCAAGATCCTCGACAACCTGCGCAAAGGCACGCCGGCCCACCTGTACCTGCCCGGCCCGCACCGCGGCGTGTGGAACGAGCAAGCGCTGGCCGAAACCAAGGAAGTGATTCTGTGCGAAGCCCTGATCGACGCCATGACCTTCTGGTGCGCCGGTTTTACCAACGTGACGGCCGCCTACGGCATCGAGGGTTTTACGCCGGACATCCTGGCCGCCTTCAAGTGTTACGGCGTAACGCGGGTGTTCATCGCCTACGACCGCGACGATGCCGGCGAGCGCGCCGCCGAAAAGCTGGCCGGGGAGCTGATGGCCGAGGGCATCGAGTGTCTGCGGGTGCTGTTCCCCAAGGGGATGGACGCCAACACCTATGCCCTCAAGCTGCAGCCGGTCCGGCAAAGCCTGGCCCTGGTGCTGCGTCAGGCGGAATGGATCGGGCGCGGTGTGGCCGGCCAGCAGGTGGAGCTTGCGCCGCAGCCGGTGGCCGCTGCCGTGGAGTCTTTTCCTTTAGCCGCCGAGCCTTTGCTTGAGCCGGCACCGGACGAGCTGTTGCTGCCGCACGGCGACCGCCAGTGGCGTGTGCGCGGCTGGAAGAAGAACCTGTCGCCGGAGCAGATGCGGGTCAACCTGCAGGTGCGCCGCGAGCCCGATGGCGCCTACCACGTCGACACGCTGGACCTGTACTCGGCGCGGGCGCGCGCCGCCTACATCCGGCAGGCCGCCATCGAGCTGGGTATGACGGACGAGGCGGTCAAGACGGATATTGGCCACGTGCTCTTAAAATTGGAAATGCTGCAGGACGAGGTGATCCGGCAGGAGCTGCAGCCGAAGAGCGCGATGCCGGTGCTGGGCGCCGAGGAGGAAGCGACCGCCCTGAAGTTGCTGCGCGCGCCGGACCTGGTGGCGCGCATCGCCCTGGATATGGAGCGCTGCGGCGTGGTGGGCGAAACCAACAACCTGCTGGCCGGCTACCTGGCCGCTGTGTCGCGCAAGCTGGACACACCGCTGGCGATCCTGATCCAGTCGTCCAGCGCGGCCGGCAAATCGAGCCTGATGGACGCGGTGCTGGCCATGGTGCCGCCGGAGGAAAAGGTGCAGTACAGCGCCATGACGGGCCAGAGCCTGTTCTACCTGGGCGAGACGGACATGCAGCACAAGATCCTGGCGATCGCCGAGGAGGAAGGCGTGCGCCAGGCGGCGTATGCCTTGAAGCTCTTGCAAAGCGATGGCGAACTGACCATGGCCAGCACCGGCAAGGACGAGGCCAGCGGCAACCTGGTGACCAAGCAATATCGGGTCAAGGGGCCGGTGATGTTGATGCTCACCACCACGGCCATCGACGTGGACGAGGAGCTGATGAACCGCTGCCTGGTGCTGACGGTGAACGAGTCGCGCGAGCAGACCCGCGCCATCCACGCCCGCCAGCGCATGAAGCAAACCCTGGAGGGTCTGCTGGCGGCCAACGACAAGGAGGCGATCACGGCGCTGCACCAGAACGCCCAGCGCCTCTTAAAACCGGTGCTGGTGGTGAACCCGTATGCCGACCAGTTGACCTTCATGGACGACAAGACGCGCATGCGGCGCGACCACGTCAAGTATCTGACTCTGATCCGGGCCATTACCCTGCTGCACCAGCACCAACGGCCGGTCAGGACGGTGGAGCACCGGGGCCAGCGATTGGCCTACATCGAGGCCACCCGCGACGACATCGCCCTGGCCAACCAGATTGCGCATGACGTGTTGGGCCGCACGCTGGACGAACTGCCGCCCCAGACTCGGCGCCTGCTCTCGCTGGTGTTCGGCATGGTGCGGGACATGGCGCAGCGCTGCGGGATCAGCCCGCGTGAGGTGCGCTTTACCCGCCGCGACATTCGCGCCCACACCCACTGGAGCGACGGCCAGTTAAAGATCCATTGCACCCGCTTGAGCGAAATGGAATACCTGCTGGTGCATGGGGGCGGCCGTGGCCACCACCTGCAGTACGAGCTGCTGTATGACGGCGGCGACGAGGGCAAGCGCCTGGCCGGCCTGCTCGATCCGGAGGATCTGGACGGATACGACGGGCGCAAGTCAGGGGTAAAGGAGCGCAAGTTACCCTCAAGTCAGGGTCAAGTTAGCCCCAAGTTGGCCCCAAGTCAGGCCGGCGAAACGCCCGTGGTTGAGGGCGCGGTGGCTGATTTCACCGGTTTCGAGGCGCCAGCGCATATCTATGCCAATGGCGCCGGTCATGTCATAAGCGCAGGCTGACATGCAACCGAGGGTCGTCACCACGCGCCGCCCGCGCTTTCTCAAGCCGGTGGGCGACCCGCGCGACGCGCGCGGCCTGTACGCGGCCATGCGCCGCTTCATCGAACATCGGGGCATGCTGGGCGCCACCGATTCTAGTCTCTATGCCCTGGAGCGCTATATTCGCGACTTCATCGTGTGGGCCGAGGAGCGCGCCGTCACCCACCCGCAGCACGTGAGCCAGGCCGTCCTGGAACGCTACCAGCGCTGGCTGTACCACTACCGCAAGGCCAACGGGGCGCCGCTGTCGATCGCCAGCCAGCGCGGCAAGCTGGTGCCGTTACGGGTGTTTTTCAAATGGCTGACCAAGACTGGCGAGCTGCCTGCCAACCCGGCATCGGAGCTGGAGCTGCCGCGCCAGATCAAGCGCCTGCCGCGCCATGTGCTGACGATCGACGAGGTGGAGCGGGTGCTGGCCGGCGCCGACGTGGGCACCACCATCGGGCTGCGCGACCGGGCCATGATGGAGGTACTGTACGCCACCGGCATGCGGCGCATGGAGATTGCCCAGTTGGAGATCGGCGACATCGACGGTGAGCGCGCCGTGGTGCTGATCCGGCAAGGCAAAGGACGCAAGGACCGCCTGATTCCGCTCGGTGAGCGCGCCATGCACTGGGTCCTGCGCTACCTGGATATCTCCCGCTCGCAGCTGGTGTGGAATCATGCCGACCCGACGCTGTTCCTGGGCGCCGAGGGCAAGGCGCTGTCGCCGCTGTGGCTGTCGTCCATCATTGCCCGTTACGTGGACAAGGCGCAAGTGGGTAAGCATGGCGGCTGCCACTTGTTCCGGCACACGATGGCAACCCTGATGCTGGAAGGCGGCGCTGATATCCGCTTCATCCAGGCCATGCTGGGGCATGCCGAGCTGTCGACCACGCAGATCTACGCCCAAGTGGCGATCCGCCAGCTGCAGCTGGTGCATGCGACGTCCCATCCAGGGGCGCAGAGGCGCCGCAGGAGCACACCGGCGGCGCCGGATGACCCCACCCCTCAAACCGCTGCCGGCGACGCCACAGACGCACTCTGGGCCGCGCTGGACGCCGAGGCCAGCGAGGAAGCGTTACGCAGTAACGACACGACAAGGACACGACCATGAGCACTACTTCTGCCCAGCGGCAGGCCGCGTACCGCGCCCGCCGCCACAACGCCGGCCCCGCCGGCAACGGCGAACGACGCCTCAACACCTGGCTGACCACGGAGGCTTCGCTGGCCTTGGCCAGGCTGGCCCGCCGGAACAAAGTAACGCAACGTGAGATCCTGGAGCGCTTCATCACCGCCGAGGACGACCGCATTCTGGCCACGATGAAGCCTGATTCGCCTGAATGGGACGCTTACTTCCAGCGCCGGTGAGTGCGCTACAATGACTAATCGCTCTCTGAGGATGTTGCAATGCTGACAAATGAAATGAAACTCCAGGCTTTCCTGAAGATGCGCACCAAGAACTACCGTGCCAGCTTGCGCCTGGAAGGACTGACCCCACCGCCGGAGCCTGCCCGCAAACCTGCGCCGGCCGCGCCTGCGCCCAAGATTAAACATGCCCGATAAGTACGGTACCGGTGGCGACACGCAGTACTGCTACCCCGGCTCCGACGTACTGATCAACAAGCTCGGCCTCACCGACGAGGCCACCCTGGAAGCGGCTGAAATCAAGCTGTCGCTGGCGCGCATCGAGCAGTTCAATCCAGACTTCAACAACATTTCCCTATCTGCCCTGCGCGACATCCATCGCTTCCTGTTCCAGGACGTTTATGAATGGGCCGGCGAGCTGCGGTCGGTCGACATCAGCAAAGGCAGCACCCGCTTCGCCAACGTGAGCCGGGTGGAGCCTGAGGCGGAAAAACTCTTCCGGCAACTGGCGCAAGAGAATTACCTCGTGGGCCTGCCGCGCGAGCAGTTCGTCGCCCGGCTGGCGCACTACTACTGCGAACTCAATGTGGTTCACCCGTTCCGAGACGGCAATGGACGCGCCCAGCGCGTGCTGTTTGAAGTGATCGGCGCCAATGCCGGCTACACGCTGGACTGGGAACTAATCAGCCGCGCGGAGTGGTTGGACGCAAACATCGCCGCCTACAACTGCAGGCTGGAGCCGCTAGTGGCGCTTCTTGATCGAGTGCTGACGCCTATCTGATTGGCGCGTTACGCAGTAACGGGACACGCCAACAGGACGCCACGGTCGCAGCTCTTTACCCGCCTGGCACGCAAGCCGCTCGGCGTGCAGTGGTGACATTTGGGGCACGGCAGCTTGCGCGCCAGGCTGGCGTTGGTGGACACGCTGACAGCCCGACTTCGGACGCGCGCGAAACAACAACGACATCAGTCGCTGCGCGATACCGCCAGCCTTCGGAAGGCAAAAGCCACGCTTGGTTCGTTCGCGGGCTACAGGGCGCGCGCCTTGCGGCGCTTGCCGCCGCGCTTCGCCGTCAGTCAGGCCAACTACAGCAAAGGCACAGCCGCTCCGGGGTAAATCGCTCGCTGCGCGAGCGCTTTAACATAACGCCGCATTCTGTCAAATCGCCCCGTTCACTACGCTGCGCTTCGTTCCTTGGGTCGATCGCTCCGGCTGCGCCTCCGCGCCCTGCGGGTTGACAGAATAGGCGTTATGTCTCGCGCCCCTGCGCGGCTGCCAAGCCAGCATGTGCGCCTTGTGGGCGCAACAAGCGGTCAGCCCTACGGCGTAGGCACCTGCGGTGCCCACGGCCGCGCGCTGCCGTCAGTCAGTCAAGGGCAACGCAACTTCAACACCCAACCCCAGCGCAGCGCCCTGCGGGCGCCGCGCCGCCTAAACCGCACATCGGCGCCCAAAAATTCAAAATCGAGCATTTCAAGGCGACGTCGCTTACAATACCGCCCGCCGTTACTGGCGTTCTGGCCGATGTGCGTACGACTTTGCATCAGGCCAAATGCATTCGGCAATGCGCTTGGCAGCAGTATCGCCGGGGCTGTGCAAAGAAGTACTCAGCAGGAGAAGGTGAAAGCCGCGACTTCGGCTACGTTGAGTAACTTCTCAAAGAACGGCACAGATGTGATTCGCGATAAATTAATGCAGTCTGATCCGTCTTTGAGCATTGAGGATGCGACCGCTCTTGCGAATCGACCAAAGGTCCAGCGTGCCGTGCAACTTTTCGCCGGGATGGGGAATGTGCAAGATGCTGCTGGGGTGAACTTTGAGGATATGTCACTCAAGGATCAGCGGGCGGCCATCGAACCCGTGTTGGCCTCTACCGATCGATTAGTTACTAGCGAAGTAGCTGCCAAGCGACCAATCTTCATGGGCGGAGATACAGTCGAGGTATATGGCCGAGGTGGCGGCTTCAACGACTTTGTAAGGTCGGGGGCTAATGCTCTGGATATAACTCAAAACGCGATGGCAGACCTTATCGAGACGGTAGGTCCCAAGAAGGCACAGGCCGCCGCCTTCGCGATGCAAATCGCAGTAGGGGGGATTCCTAGGACCGCCTTGTCCTATTTGGGAGACGAAATATTTGGCCCGACGAAGAATTACCTGACCGATAAGCTTTCCGATACTATAGCGCTGAGAGCTTTTAATGTTAGCGACGCAGACTCGCAAAGAGTTGAGGAAATCAATAAGGTTAGCCATGCACTAAGCGGATTTGGCGTTGAAGCTGCAATAGGATCCGCAGGATCTTTGATTACCGGAGTCATTGCATATAAGTAGTCCGATCTGAATAATTCAAAATGCGAAGCGTAGGGGCACCGGCTCGGTGCCCATGCCTGTCAACGCAAACGGCAACCTTGCGTTATCACGGCCAAGCATGTGGTGTAGCACCAGTCGTAACAATTGGGACCATATTGGCTCGGTCGGGCGCAGGGCTAAAAGAAGCCGCAGCTTCCGCAGGATCATGCGCAGGTTGTGTCCGCAGCCGCACAGCAGCGCATGGAACGCATCGCCGTCCGCGCCTTTCAGCCAGTTCCGTCGTAAGCGTCCGTCATTTTTCATGTGTCCGATTGCCGGTTCGATGGCGCTGCGGCGCCGGATATCGCGCCGCAGACGTTGGGTGATGTTGCGTTTGAGTTTGGGGTGATAAACCTTGGTGCCAGGCTGTACCTCCACGCCACGGTAGCCTAGGTCCACGAAGACTTCCTTGGGTTGGCAGTCTGTCAAAATCGCCACCTGCTCCAATGCCTCGAACAGCGTGTGGCCATCGTAGGGATTGCCAGGCATGCTGCGCATCCCAACGACCAGGCCTTCCTTATGCGTGGTGGCGATCGACACCTTCACGCCGAACTCGTAAGGCTGGCGCGATTTGCCCTTGGAGATGCACTCGGCCTCCGGTGCGTGCAGGCTGTACAGCTTGTTTTTGTCTTTCTGCTTCTGCGTCAACAAGCGCTTGATCTTGGCCAGCAAATCGTTGGCCTTGTCCTGCATGGCGGCGGGCAGCTTCGCCAATTGTCGTTGTACGTCACGCCACACTCGGCCGACCACTGTCTTCAGTTTTTTCAGGCTAGCGCGCATGCGCTTGTACTGCTTGGCATGGGCATAGCGCCCTGTCTGCGCCGCCAATTTTGGCGCTTCGCGGTTGTAGTTCTGGCGCAGCACCAAACTGCCTTCGGCAGCCAGTTTGACCAGGTGCTGCCGGGCCCGCTCCAGCAGCTTGCTGTCAGTGGGATGGGCGATGGCTTTTTCCTGCACCGTGCTGTCGACAATGATCTTCTCGTAACTTTTGGCCTTCACTACATTGGTCGACTCAGCTGCCTTGATCGTTTCCGTCAGCATCCATTCCAAACCTTCTTCACCGATTCGCTTGCGCCAGCGCGTCAACGAACTGGGGTCAATCGGCGGCTGGTGCTGGAACCACGTCTCGCCGCAGAACAGCTGCCAATACGGGTTCTCGACCCAGCCCCACACCACATCTTCGTCGGATAAGGCGAACGTGTGTTGCAAGTACAGCAGGCCGGCGATCAAACGCGTCGGGGTAGCCGGGCGGCCGCGCGACGATGGGAAGTGTGCCGCCCACTTCTGCTCGAACACTTGCCAGTCGATGTGCCCCGCCAACCTCGCTAACGGGTGGAGCGGATTCACCAGCTCGTCCAAACGCTGACGAAACATGTCGTTGCTCTTCGGTCCGGCTGATTTTGGCCCCATTTAACCCTCGAAAATTTGCAAGGAATTGCACCCATTCTAGCGAAACCTTGCAAATCTCAGCAGCGATATTTGCGCATTTCGCCTTTAAAATCAGGCGCTATTCAATTGTTCAGGGCCGACTAAGTATTTGCGGTCAGGGATTAATCATGCGCCCGCGGAGCGTGTCAATGAATTTGAAACACCTTGTTGAATTGGTGAGTGTCTAAATCTCGGATTTCAGGCAGCTTTTTTCTCCATGGTCGGTGGGTTG
>NZ_LMIC01000028.1:0-21916 GCF_001428585.1 Duganella sp. Root198D2
GAGTGCTAATTTGATGCTTTCGGTTGTGCATATTGGGGACCTACCGCTGTACTCTAAATTATATCGGGTAGGTGTCTCAAGTTATATTGGCACAGAGGGCCGGCCACAGCACTCCAGACCGCATGCTGCCAGACAATGTGCATGGCAACGGTGGTATTGAATTTGAGGTAAAGAACAAAATACCCGGATGGGCGGAGCATGCGAAATCTCCAGATAAGCGCCACCATTTTGACAAGATCGACATGAAGTCCGTCACTAAGGAGGCGAACACAGTTATTCATCCAAGTATGCGGCAAAACGTAATTGATGACATGGCGACTATCCGAAAAAGACTCGGTGATCATGATGGCGACTTTGTGACCGTAAACGGCAGGACATATTCCCATCATTCTGGGACAGTATATCCGGTGTCCGGTGAAGGTTTCGTCACACTAGATCGCGTTGAATTCAACGCTTTCAAAGTATATAAAACACATGGGGACACTGATTTGGCTGCGAAAATTATGGCAAATCAAGAACGAGCATTACTGGAGACGGAAATTGCAAAGGGCGCTGACATGGGCAGGGCAATGTTAATAATGGAACAAAATGCGGCCGCTAGGGCAAAGGCCTTGCAGGTTCTGCAATGGGGGAATACACGTTGAGAGTAGATTTTGAATTGATTGTTCGTGACTATGTGCCAGATGATAGGATTGCATCCGCACTGGCCGCAGCATATGATGTTTCGGTTGGCAGCGTTGAAGTGCAAGATATGGCAGATTCATCGCCCATTCATGAGACAACCAGAATATGGTGTCGCCGCGATTCAGTACCGGGTGAGTTCGCAACCTTTCTGCTCATATATTTGTGTGGAGCCACGAGTGATCTCGATTTTTTGAGTATCGCTGCTCGGATCAGCCACGTCTTGGGATCTGATTGCCTCGTTTCAGACGATGAGAGCCCTGTCGCCTCGTCGATGTTCCTCATACGCGGGTTAGCTTCCCCGCAGAAAGTTGAGCTTATTGATGACCAAGATGAGGACAGCTCCGACACTGTTTACACTTTAAAAAGAACTTAGCCTTCGGAGCAACCGGAGGCCCGGTCCTTATTTTTCATCCCAAGTCTGCCGATCAACGGTGTTTTAATGGGCGGCTTGATCGAAGACCTTCACGGATCGAATACGGCGCGCTTCAGGTATTTCGCTTTTCAGGCCGGTTGCGTGTCGCGCACCGTTTTCGCTCAGCCTTTCTAGGCGCCGATGCCAAGGGCTGGCAAATGCCTCGTTAGCTCCATTTCCCTCCATTAGAAATCTTTTCTTGCACCCCTAAACTTTCGCAGAAATCTCTGGATACCTTGTGTATGAGCCGCCGCATGCGCGTGTCGAACGTGTCTGCGGCCATATGCATCGATTTAACACGGTAGCCTAGGGTGCCGGGAGACAGGGACAAGAATGGTAGCGATCGTTAGCGGTAATGGCGTAGGCATTTCGAACACTTCGGCCGGGACTTTGGGGCAAAGTGGTGTTTTTGGCAACTCCGCCAATGGCAACGCGAAGGACTCGGTATACATCAATGTCGCCAACGGCAACCTCCTGCTGCAAGACCAGGACGACTGCATTGTCGCCCGCGGCATCGATATGGAGGTCGTCCGGACCTATAACTCGCAAGGCCTATTCAATGGTGCGGATGGTTCAGGCTGGCGCCAGGGGCTGCGCAAGCAGGTCAATGGCCTGACCGGCACCGTCAATACGGCGGGGAGCACCATCACCCGGACTGACGGCGATGGCAGCATCACGGTATTTACTTACGATGCCGCGCGCGCAGCCTATGTCAGTACCGACGGCGGCGGCGCCTACCAGACGCTGGTCTTCAACTCCGCCACCAACCGCTGGACCTGGCAAGCGGACCACAACGACCAGTTGGGCATCTACGAGATCTACGACGGCGTTACCGGCCTGATCGAGTCCAAGGCCGACCACCGCTATGGCGTGAGTTTCACCTATACCTACGACAGCAACCAGCAACTGGCCAAGGTGCGGGACGCGCGTGGCGACGAGACTTACTTTGACTACCTGAACGGCAACGTCAGCAAGATCCGCACGGTGTTGGCCGGAACGACGGGCGACTTCAGCCGGGTCAGCTACCAGTACGACACTTCGAACCGCCTGGCCAGCGTCATCACCGACCTGACGCCGGAAAACCAAGCCGACGCCAAGACGTACACGGTCAGCTACACCTATCTGGGCACGTCCTCGCAGGTGGAGACAGTGACGCAAAGCGATGGCACGCGCCTGACCTTCGCCTATGTACTCCACGACGGCAAGAACAAGGTGGCGAGCGTTACCGACGCCCTTGGCCGCAAGACTTCATTCGATTATTCGGTGGGCGGCAAGACCACCGTCACCGATCACCTGGGCTACAAGACTGCTTATGCCTACGATGCAAAGGGCCAACTGGTCAGCATCACGGCGCCCGCGGTGGCTGGTGTCTCGCAAATCACCCAGTTCGAGTACGACGCCTCGGGCAACGTCTCGCGCACCATCGATGCGCGCGGCCTGGCGACTTCGTACGGTTATGATGCCAACGGCAACCGGATCCTCGAACGTGATGCTACTGGCGCGACCGTCACCCGCGTCTATTCGAGCTCCAATAAACTGCTGAGCGAAACGCGCTATACCGACATCGATCCTGACGGCGCCGGCAGCCTGATGCCGACCCAGAAGATGATCACGCGTTATGTCTACGACTCGTACAATTTGCTGCGTTTCGTGGTCAGCCCGGAGGGCAGGGTGCAGGAGTACCGTTACGATGCCCAGTTGCAGCGCACGGTGGAACTTGCCTATATCGGCGCCAACCTGGCGGACACCAGCCCGGAATCCGCCTATACCTTCGACGCCATGCTGGCCTGGTCGCAAACCACGCCAGTCAAGACGGCAGCGGCAAGCCGCATCGACTATGCCTACGATGTGCGCGGCATGGTTACGCAGACGACGTCTCACGCGGCGACTGTTGGTGCGGCAGATGCGGCGCCGGCCACCGGCCCGGATACGGCAATCGTGCGCCATGTGTACGATCAGGCCGGCCAATTGCTGCAATCGATCGATGGCAACGGCAACACGACCACCTATACCTACGATGGCCTGGGCCGTCTCCTGAGCACCACCGACGCGCTGCAAAACAGCATTCTGCGCACTTACGACGACGCCGGCAATCGGGTTGTTACCCGTCGCGCCGACGGCGTGACCAGCACCGCGACCTACGACAAGGCAGGCCAGTTGCTGTCCACTGTGCTGGCCGATATCAGCGGCGCGACGCTGGGCACCACCAGCTACCTCTACGATAACGTTGGCCGCCTGCGCACTGTCACCGACCCGAAAGGGGCGCGCAGCCATATCCTGTATGACGAGGCGGGCCGCAAGGCGGCGACGATCACGGCGGCAGGCAGCATGACAGAGTACCGTTACGACGCCAACAACCAGGTCTCCATGACCGTCGTCTATGCCAGCCCGGTCAGCCAGGCTTCGCTGGCGGCATTGGTTGGCGCGGATGGCAAGCCGTCCGTCGCAACATTGGAGACTGCCGGTGTGCGGCCTGCGACGTCCAGCGCGGACCAGCGCGAATGGCGCCTGTACGACAATGCGAACCGCCTGGTCAAGTCGGTCGATGCGCTTGGCTATGTCACTGACTTTGCGTACGACGGCGCGTCGCGGCTCCTTGATGCGACATTGCGCGCGACGGCTATCAACCTGAGCACATTTGCCGCCAATCCTGTTGCCGCAAACGCTACGCCTGCTGCCAGCGCTTACGACCGCATCGCGCGCAACGGTTACGACAAGGATGGCAAGCTGCGCTTTTCGATGGACGGCGAGGGCTACC
Organism: Duganella sp. Root198D2; assembly: GCF_001428585.1. Classification (NCBI taxonomy): domain Bacteria; kingdom Pseudomonadati; phylum Pseudomonadota; class Betaproteobacteria; order Burkholderiales; family Oxalobacteraceae; genus Duganella; species Duganella sp. Root198D2. The sequence continues at coordinate 3,855 of NZ_LMIC01000028.1, forward strand.
TCACAGAATTGCGCTACGATCCGGCGGGGCGCCAAATCAGTACGACCCGTTATGCAATTGCGGTGGAGCCGTCTCCTCGCCAGGGGGCGGGGTGGGCATCGACAGTGTACAGCTCCGCTGATGTCACCACCAGCACCACCTATGACGGGCGTGGCCTGGTATCGAGCCAGGTTGACGGCGCGGGCAACGCGACCGCGTTCACCTACGATGCCATTGGCAATATCCTGACTTCGACCACGGCAGGTGTGGTCACGCGCTTCGTCTACGACAAGCTTGGCCGCCTGACGGAAAAGCATGCCGATGCCAATGGCAGCAATGTCACCAGCAAGACTGCATACGACGCGCAAGGCAACAAGATTGCCATCACCGATGCTGCAGGAAAAACCACGCACTTTGTCTATGATGCCTACGGTCGCCAGGTTTTCAGCATCGACGCGCTCGGTATCGTAACGGAAAACAAATACGACACCAACGGCAATGTCGTGGGCACGATCCGCTACGCCAAACCGATCGATCCTGCGCGCATCAATAGTACCGACAACGCGACCAATACGTTTGCGGGCCCGAACGCAAGACTGTACGGCACCAGCGCGGCGATTGATACCGGCAAGACCTATAAGGTCCGCGCTCGCCTGCGGCAAGTGAGCGGCACCGGCGCCATTTATGTTGGTGTTGCAACCACCGACGCCAATGGCAACCAATTGTGGAACAGCACCGGCCAGAACTTCTCGTTCCCGGGCGCGGTGAACGTGCAACTGACACCCGAAATGGGCTGGAAGGAGTTTGAAGGTACCGTCACTGGAGAATACACTGCGTCGGCAGGGGTCTATGACGCCAATAAATTCTTCGCAGGAAGCAAGAACGGTGGCCCGGTACTGTTCTTCAACTATCCAGGCACCAACGGGCCGGACGGCACGGCCAAGGTGGAAGTGGACTACCTGGAGCTGGTTGATGTTGCCACCGGCAAGGTGTTGAACCAGAACGGGCAGATGGCATCCGGTACAACAGGCTGGGTCAGTGCCACAACAGTTGTGAATGCCCTGAGTCCGGCTACGGTGCGTGCCATGCTGACAGGCGAAGCGGGCGCTGTCGAGTACCAGCGTTACGACGGAAACGGCCGGCTGACGTGGGCAGTGGACGCAACTGGCGCGGCTACGCAAATCGTTTACGATGCCAAAGGCAATGTCGTAAAACGCATTGCTTACACGGAACCTCTGTCGGCATCGGCGCTCAACGCCCTGGCTGCGGACGTGAACGCACTGCCTGCGCCATCGTCTGTTTTCAGCGCCACGAACTATGTTTACGATGCCGGCAACCGGCTGGTGTTTACCGTCGACGCATTGGGCTCGGTCGTTGAGACGCGGTACGACGCTAGCGGCCACGTGACGGCAACGCTGCAATACGCCAAGACAATCGATCCCCTGCAACTTGGCAATCCGGTGACTATCGCCGCAGTAGCGGCGCTGGTTGCGCCGAACAGTGCGTTGGCATCGCGCGCTTTCCAGCGTTACGATGATGCCGGCCGCCTGGTCTGGAGTGTTGATGCCAGCGGCGCCGCTACGGCGCTGGTTTACGACGCCCGCGGCAATGTGATTGAACGCAGCACCTACAGTATGGCGCTGGACGCCGCTACCATCAGCAAGCTTGATATGGATCCGGGCTTCCGTCCCGCGCCAGCGGGCCAGGCATTCACGACGCGCTATGTGTACGACGGGGCTGACCGCCTGCTGTTCACCATCGATCCGCTCGGCGCGGTCGAGGAGAAGCGCTACGACGCCAACGGCAACGTGGTGCAGACCTTGCGCTACACCAAGCCTATCAATCCAGCCGCCGTCGGCTCGGACAACCGCACCTTGTCCATTACCGGCGCGGCTGGTTACAACCTGGACGGCAGCGTCGTTGCCGTCGATACGAACAAGACCTATACCATCCGCGCCCGAGTGCGCCAAACCAGTGGCAGGGGGGCGATCTATATCGGCGTCACCACGCTCGACGCAGCCGGCGCCCGGATGCCCAACCCAAGCGGTGGCACGCCTACATTCCCATACGCAGCCGCATTCAATGTCACGCTCGACGCGGCAAACGGCTGGCAGGAGTTTGAGGGCACGATCTCCGGCGCCTACTCGCCCTCCGGCGGGATCTACGACTTCCACCGATTCTTTGCCGGTACAAAGAGCATCAAGCCGCTGATCACCTACAACAATGAAGGTGTCAGCGGACCTGATGGAAAGATGGGCATCGAGGTTGATTACCTTGAGTTCATTGATGCCGCAACCGGCGAAGTGCTGAACGCCAACGCCGATATGGCCTTGGGAACGACCGGCTGGACCGGCCCAGGAACCCAGGTAGCCACCACCGACAGCTCGACCCGCGAATCGCGCGTACGCCAGCAGCTGGGGGCCGGCGCCGATTGCGTGCGCGAGTTCAAGAGCTACGACGCCCTTGGCCGCCTGACCTGGCAAGTGGACGGGACCGGCGCGGCGACGCAGCTGTCCTACGACGTCAAAGGCAATCTCGTCAAGCGCCTGGAGCACCGGGAAACCCTGAACGCGACTGCGCTGGCGGCACTGGCCGCGAATCCCGGGGCGGCTCCAGTGCTTGGCGGCGATGCGTTCTCCAACTTCGTCAGCCCAGGCAATACCACGCAATACGTCTACGATGACGACAATCGCCTGGTGTTTACGATCAGCCCTGTTGGCGGCATCACGGAGACCAAGTACGATGCACTGGGCAATGTGGTGCAGACTGTAAGCTATGCCGCCAGCCTCTATCCTCAACTGTTTGCTGGCACGGATGGCCGCACCATCCTCACCGCAAGCACTCTCAACTCGACACTAAGCGGCTCGTACTCGGCCGTTGACGTCAACAAGACTTACACCGTTCGGGCGCGCGTGCGCCAGGTAAGTGGGGACGGGACCGTGTACGTTGGCGTCGTCGCCAAGGACGCTGGCGGCTCCCTGATCGTCAATGCCGGTGGCTACACCCACAACTATGCGGGTGGGATTGTGCGCCTCAAGCCCGAAATGGGCTGGCAGACCTTTGAAGGCAAGATCACCGGGACTTTCCCGCGCGGCGTAGGGCAGTATGACGCGCACAAGTTCCTGGAGGGCACCGTGAGCGCTGCGCCGCTCCTGCTGTATAACTATGGCGGGGTGAATGGTGCAGATGGCAAGGCGACGACCGAAGTCGACTACCTCGAGTTCATCGATGATGCTACCGGCCAGGTGCTCAATGCCAACGGTACGATGTCCTCCGGCGTTGCCAACTGGTCCGACATCTATGGCGCCGCGAGCGGTGCCGCTGGCGTGAACAGCTATGCCGTCAGCGAGGCGCAGATCCGTGCCATGGTGGCGACACGAGCCGACATTGCCAAGGACTCGCAGCAGTTCTATCGTTATGACAAGGAAGGGCGCAAGACGTGGAGCGTGGACCCAAGCGGTGCGGTTACCCAACTTGTTTGCGACAGCAACGGCAACGTCATCAAGCGCATTGCATACAATGACGCGCTGGGCGATACCGCACTGGCGGCATTGCGCGCTGACCCTGCCGCCATTCCGGCGGTATCGGCGGCATGCACCATGACACAATATGTGTACGACGCCGACAAGCGCCTCGTCTTCACGATCGATGCACTCGGAGATGTCAGTGAGACACGCTATGACGCCAAAGGCAATGTAGCTCAGGTTTTGCAATACACGAAGGTATTCGACTCTACCGCCGTAGGCGTGGACAGTGTAGCCGGTACGCGCGAGGCGCGTGTCCGGTCCCTGTTGAGCGGCAACCCAGAAGTACGTGAGTTCAAGAGCTATGACGGCTCCGGACGCGTGCTATGGCAGGTGGATCCCTCCCGTACAATCACGCAGTTCGCGTACGACACGCGAGGCAACCTCGTCAAACGTGTGGTGCACAGCGCAGCCTTGTCGGATGCAGCTTTCGCGGCCCTGGTGGCGTCGCTTGGCTCGGCGCCCGCTGTCACAGCCGCTACCGCCCCGACGCTGACAAGCCCTGGCAGCACTAACCTGTATGTCTATGACGCCGACAGCCGCCTGATTTTCACGATCGATCCGGTCGGTGCAGTCAACGAAACCAGATACGACACGCTCGGCAACGTGGTGCAAACCGTGCGCTACGCAAATCCGATCGATCCGAAGCAGCTGGCCAGCACGGATGGCCGTACGCTGGCTGTCAACAGCTTTGCAAATACAGCTGCGACGGGAACCTATAGCCCAATCAGCACCAGTAAGACCTATACAGTCCGGGCGCGGGTGCGCCAGGTAAGCGGCAAGGGCACGGTTTATGTCGGCGTGCGCACCACCGACCAGAACGGGAACCTGCTGTCCAATGCTTCTGGCGCTGGCTACTCGTACGCGGGCGGGTCAACGCAACTGACTCCGGAAATGGGATGGCAATCCTTTGAGGGAAAGATCACAGGGCAATACGTTTCTGGTGTTGATCCATACGATGCGAACAAGTTCATTGCCGGCAGTGTCAATGCTGCGCCGCTCCTGCTGTTTAACTACTACGGTTCGCAGAGCGTCGATGGAAAACGCTTCGTCGAGATCGACTATATCGAATTGGTTGACGATGCGACCGGCAATGTCCTGAACGCCAACTGGAAGATGGAATCCGGTGTGGCGAGCTATTCCGGTACAAGCAACACTGGGGAGACCATCAACTCCCACGCTGTCAGCGAATTCCTCGTGCGGGATATGTTGAAATCGCGTGTCGATGCGACGAAGGACGCTGTCACGTTCCAGCGCTACGACAAAGACGGACGCCTGACGTGGAGCGTGGATGCTACCGGAGCCGCCACACAGTTCTTCTACGACAGCAACGGCAATATGGTGAAGCGCCTGGCGTACGCCGACCGCCTGACGCCGTCGGCGCTGGCATTGCTGGCTGCCGATGCAAGTGCAATTCCGGCGGTGACGGGCGCTTCGAGCATGACGCAGTTTGTATTCGACGCTGCCAATCGCCTGATATTCACAATCGATGCCAATGGCTCGGTGACCGAAAAACGCTACGATTTCAACAATAATGCGCTGGAAACGGTGCATTACGCGACGCCGATTTCGCCGTCAGCGGTCAGCATGACCGACAGCAGCACGCTCAGCCTGTGGGGATCGAATACGCCTTACATCGTCGGCGCTTACACAGCGATCGACACGACCAAGACTTACAAGGTGCGTTTGCGTGTGCGCCAGACCAGCGGCGAGGGCACTATTTACGCTGGCGTCATGACCAAGGATGCCAACGGTACGATCCTGAAAAATACGACTGCCGACGGGACGTATTCGTATGCCGCCGGTCTTGGAATCCGCCTGAAGCCAAGCATGGGCTGGCAAGTCCTCGAGGGCACCATCAGTGGCGAGTTCGTACCGGGGGCTGGTGCGTATGATGCGCACAAGTTCATCGCCGGCACCAAGACTGCAGCCCCGCTTCTGCGCTATAACTTCTACGGCACGCCGGGACCTGATGGCGGCCTCGGGATCGAGGTCGACTATCTCGAATTCATTGACTCTGACGGCAACGTCCTGAACGCCAACAGCGATATGTCAGCGGGTACTAGCAACTGGACGGGTGTTGGTAGCGTGAAGGCCGTCAACATCCCCGCGCCAATCGTGCCAATGACGCGCCAGATGCTGGTCGCCGACGCGGCGAACGACACCCGCGAATTCAAGCGCTATGACAAGAATGGCCGCCTGGCCTGGACCGTCGATGCGCTCGGTGCGACCACGCAGCTGATCTACGACGCGAAAGGCAACTTGGTCAGCCGCATTGCCTACTCGACTGCGCTGAGTCCTGCGGCAATGGCAAAGCTGGCTGCCGACACTTCAGCGATCCCGATGCCTGGCAACGGCTTCGCGGCAACCAACTATGTCTACGACGACGCCAATCGCCTGGTCTTCACGATCGACCCGCTCGGCGCCGTCAGCGAGAACCGTTACGATGCCAGCGGCAACGTGACGGAAACGATCCGCTATGCCACGCCGATTGATCCACGCCTCAACAAGAGCATGGATGGCAAGACGGTTACGCAGTGGGGCCTCAACGGCGCCCACTCGGGCAGCACTGTCGCAATCGATACCAGCAAGACCTATGCGGTGCGTGCGCGTGTGCGCCAGGTGACGGGTTCCGGCAGTTTCTATTTGGGCGTTGTCGCCCTCGACGCCAACAAGAACTGGCTCACGCAGACGAATGCACCGGGCAACCCTTATCCGGGCGCGAATGGCGTCCTGTTGACGCCCGAAATGGGTTGGAGGGAATTCGAAGGCACTATTACGGGCGAGCAGTTGATCAGCCCAAGCTCATACGACCCTAACAAATTCTTCCAGGGCACCAAGTTCGCGCAACCGCTGGTATTCACCAACATTAGTGGCCAGGTAGGCGCTGACGGTACCGCCGGCGTCGAAGTTGACTATATCGAACTGGTAGACGTTGCGACCGGGCAGGTGCTGAATGAAAACAGCCAGATGGCAACTGGCGCTGCCGCCTGGAGCGTAAAGAACGATACCTTCAACACGCTGAATGTGGCGAAGGTCCGTCAACTGCTGCAGGCCGATGCGACCAAGGACATCCGTCAGCGCAACCGCTACGATGCCAATGGCCGCCTGACATGGAGCATCGATGCGCTGGGCAGCGTGGTTGAACACCGCTACGATGCAGCTGGCAACCTGAGCAAAACCATTGCCTACGCCAACGGCCTGGCAGGAACGCTGGCCGACGGCGCAGTCCCGCAAGTGGTTGCAACCGTTCCAGGCAGCGGTGCTTACGTCTTGAGCAACGTGCTTGACCGCGTAACCAGCTATGCCTACGATGCAAGCGGCCACCTGATCAGCAGGACCGACGGCGTCGGCACCGCGGATGCCAGCACGCAAAGCTGGGCGTACGATAAGGCCGGCAATGCGATCCGCCACACGGACGGGCGTGGCAATACCACGTGGTCGGCCTACGATGCCGCGAATCGCCTGGTGCGCCAGGTCGATGCTGCCGGCTATGTGACCGCGCGCAGCTACTATGCAAACGGCCAGCTCAAATCCGAAACCCGCTTCACCAATCCGGTCGCTCTGCCTGCAGCTGCAAATGACGCCTGGGCATATGACACAGCGACCAATCCGGTTGCCAATACGGATCCGTTCAAAGGCGACCAGACCACTTCGTGGACGTACGATAGCGCCGGACGCATGCAAACCTCGACTGACGCGTCGGGCGGCGTGACCTTCTATGCGTACGACGGCCTGGGTAACCTGACCGATACGACTGTCGCTTATGGCACAAATGCCGCAGCCACAGTGCACCGCGTGTACGACCGAGCCTCGCGAGTGGTGACCGAGACGCGTGCATACGGCACCGTCGACGCCTTCACTACCCAGTATGGCTACGATACCTGGGGCAACCAGACCACGATTACGGCCGGTGGCGTAACAACCAACCAGTACTTTGATGCGCTGGGTCGCAAGACCGGCGTGAAAGACGGCAATCAGGCAGTCACCACCACGACCTACAACGCCTTCGGCGACATCGTCAAAGTGACGGATGCGCGTGGCAACGCCGGCTACTTCTATTCTGACGCGCTGGGCCGCGTGACGATGCAGGTTGACCCGGAAGGTTCGGTCAGCGAGACTCGCTACGATTTGCAGGACAACGTCGTCAACATCATCCGCTACGCCAACAAAGTTCATGGTACGGTCAACGAAAATACCAGGCCGCAGGTGTTGCCAAGTGCAGGCACCGGGGTATTTGTTGTGCAAAGTTCTAACGACCAGTACCAGAACAGCTATTTCGACGTTTTAGGCCGAGTCAAGGGTACATTTACGGGAAGCGATGGAGCTGCGTACTACACCGAAACCTTCTCTTATGACGGTAACGGTAACAAGCTCACGATGACGTCGCGTAATGGTGGAGTGACCACTTACGAGTACGACAAGAATAACCGCCTGATCACTGAAACCCTGCCGATCACGAGCAAGAATGCCGCCAACGCCGACGTCGCGGTGCAAAACCGCCTGGAATACGATGCGCGCGGCAACGTCGTCAAAAAGATCGAAGCGTACGGCTTGCCAGAGCAGCGCGTGACGACTTATGTCTTCGATAAGCTGAACCGCCAGGTCAAGGAGATCGGCGAGGCAATCAACACCTTCGATGCGACGACCAGGCAAGACTTGCTGGTGACCCCGGTCAAGGAGCAGAAGTACGACCAGCGCGGCAACCTGATCGAAGAAATCGACGTACGTGGCGGTCGCACGCTGCACTTCTTTGACAAAGGCAACCGCGAAACGGGCCGTATCGACTCGCTCGGCACCTACACCCGCTTTACCTACGATATCGCGGGCCAGAAGGCGAGCCAGACCATCTATGCCAATACGGTGCAGGTGGTTGGCGGCGGCGCGATCCCGAATGCGACTGCGCCAGTCCTGCTGGCGCCGGGAGCTGCACTGCCGGCCAGTGGCGCTTACCTGCGCACTGACACGGCGAACGACCGCACCACCAGCTTTACCTACGATAACGTAGGTAGACTGAAGACAACCGTGGTGGACGGCATTACGACGGGTGTCTTCAACAAGGCGACCAACCGCTACGTCGTCACCACCGGCAGCACCATCCGCACCCAGACCTTCTACGACGCCACCGGCAATGTGGTCAAGACCATCGACGCCAATGGCAACGTGACGCGCAACTATTACAACCGCGCCGGCCGGTTGATGGCCACCCTGGACGCGATGCGCTACCTGACGGTCTACCAGTTCGATGGCAACGGCAATATTTCGACCCAGGCGACCTACGCGAACGCAATTGCGGCAAACGTGGTCGTTGATGACAACACCACGCTGCCTCAACTGACTCTGGTCGCCAGCCCGGACGACAGGATCACCAATTTCACCTACGACCGCCTGGGCCGCGTCAAAACCGAATCGCGCCTGAACGTCGCGTATGCGGTGGTGGATGGCAATACTGGCGCATTGACCGAAACCACCGGCACCGCGACCACCACCTACGAATATGATGGACTGTCGAACGTCACCAGGCGCACGGATGCAAACGGCGCCGTGACGGATTGGCAGTACGACAAGGCGGGGCGCAAGACCAAAGAGCAGCAAGCCGCTTTCGTCGACTATCGCGGCGTGTCGGTACGGACCACCACCGATTTCGAATATAACGGCCTGAACCAGGTGCGGCGCGAGATCGCGCGCGGGGAAAACGACGCGGTCGAAAACGACGACCGCATCACCCGCTATTACTATGGCGCCGGCGGCCACCTGGTCAGCCAGTTCGACGGCGAGAACGCGCAGATCGACTACCGCGTGGATGCGGCGGGCAACATTACCAGGAAAACGCTGGTGGGCAGGGTCAACGCCGACGGCGCGAGCGTGAACGACGTGACGTATTACTGGTATGACGCGCAAGGCCGCGAGACCCGCCACACGGACGGCGCCACCAACACCGCGGTCGAAACGCGCTACAACGCCTTTGGCGAAATTTCCGGCAAGCGTACCAATCCTGCACCGGGCAGTACGGAGTGGGCCGAATTCACGGATTACGACCAGGCAGGCCGCGTATGGCGCAGCAATGCCGGCGACGGCATCACGCACATGTACGTGACGGACGCCAACGGCAACACGACGCTCAAGCTCGATCACGCCAGGACCGACCTGCGCAATTCGACGTTGGCAAGTGCCTTGAGCATGGTCGACTCCAACCAGTTCTACAGCGTATTCGACGCCCGCAACCAGCTGAGCGACACCTACCAGCCGCCAATGGACGGCCAGCACAGCATCATCACGGTGGAACAGGCGCTGACGCAGAAGCAGGGCACCAGCTTTGCCGGCGTGGGTGGCGACGTTGGAATGTGGGTGGCCTCGGGCCTGAACAGTGCTGCAGCGGCAGTGATGCCGGGTACGCCGGGGGCGGTAACGATTGCACCTGCGCTGTTCGCAGCAGTGACTTTGACAGACCGCTACTCAGTCGCAACCAAGTACTACGAGGGTTCGGCATTCCGCTCGGCCTCGCATACGGTGACTGTATCCGTGCCTGACACCAGTTCCTGGGGCTCCGGCGCAGTCCGCGTCGACATCTCGATCCCTGCGAGCGGATCGCTGATGGGTTATGACGGATCGTTCTATCCGACCGCCGCCGCCCCATCGCTCACCTTCAACGAACCGGTTGACTGGGAGTCGGGAGAAGGGGCAGGCGGGCGTGACTTCACGATCACGTTCTACAAGGAAACCGCCAGCGGGCTGGTGCAACTCAACTCGCAGAAGGTGTGGCGTTCGGCGCCGGGGGGCGGTACCACGACGGTCAATGCATCGATTGCCACCACCGGCAATACGATCCGGTTCATCGATCAAAGGCCGGATACCCAACGCCTGGTCCTGATGACACGCCCGACCGGCAGTACCGGCGGCTGGACCATCAACAATGCGTCGAAGGCCATTGTCAACAACGCGTACCGTGACGGATGCTTCAATTTTGACTGGTCCGGCATGCAACAAGGCAGCTACGAGTTCCGCTACGTTTGCTTCAATGGCAGCAACGAGGTTGTCAACTCCCAGCAAGGCACGATGGTGCTGAACGCCAGCACCCCATCGATGTCCCAGATGAGCCACACGATGGGCGGTGCGGGGCGGGCTTTCGTCGATTCCGGCAACAACATCGTGTTCAACGAGCTGGGTGGCCAGGCCACCAGCCTGACGGTAAGTTACAGGCTCCCAGGCGGCAACTGGACCACCCTGGACATGGCGCCATCGACCATTGGCGGCACGCAGTTGCCGGGTTGGTTCACTTTGTCGACCGCTGGCATGCTGGCGGGCACGTACGAGTACACGATCGAGGCCAAGAATGGCACCGGCACAACGCTTACCAAGTCGAGCAGCAATTTCACTATTGGCTCGCCGATCACTGTCAATGATCCATCCGGTGTGTCTGTGCAGACCAGCCCATTGACGAATGTCTCTATCGCCGCAATGGCCGCGACGACACGCCAGGCAACTTTATATCGCGACATCAGTTCGACCCCGGTCTATGACAAATTTGGGGACGAAATCTATACCAAGCCCAACCCCCCCATCAATTCGCTTTCGGTGCAGATACCGGATACCAGCGCATGGGGCGATGGCGCGGTCCGACTCGCAGTAAGCATTGGTGGCAGCACCAGCAGTTACGGAACCTATTCGGGTGCGAGTGGCAGTGCCACCGCGCCATACACCCAAAATGCCATCTCGATGTATTTGCCTGAAACGCTTACCGGTGGTGGTGGTAATCCATCCACCAATATCTGGTGGGCGTTATACAAACAGACCGTTAACGGCGAGCTGGCTGTGGCGTGGTATTCGGGCACGATCATGCCTGAGAGCCAGACAATGCCCGTACAGACGTATGAAAACTGGATCGCATTCGACACCCAGCCAACCAAGGCAAGCCGGATGATCCTGGAATTGCGCGGAAAATCGGATTTGGGCGGATGGACTGTCAGGTCGGTTGATCAGCAATGGATCAAAGCCGCCCCCACGACCGGGCGCTTCGCACTCAACTGGACGGGCTGGACGCCGGGCACCTATACGTACCGGACGGTGGCGCTTGATGACAATGGGAACGTACTGCAGACCGGTAGTGGTGAGATCGAACTAGGCTCGACCCCGAGGGTGACTCCTCAAACAAATGACCTGATCGGCGGTGCGGGGCGTGTATTCATGGATCCGACTGGCAATCTTCATTTCACAGAGCAGGGCTCTGCCGCCACGAAGCTGTCGATCCGTTACCGTAAGAAGGGCTCTGCTGAGCTGTGGAGTCCACGTACTGAGCTCACGCCTGCTGTGCTCGGCGGTCAGTCGACACGGGGCTGGTTCATTTTCAATCCGGCTAACATCGCGGAAGCCGACCTTGAGTATGTGATCGAAACACGCAACGATAGTAACCAGTTGTTGAACAAGACTGCCGGCACCTTTGTGAAGATGAATGCTGGCTCAGTGTCGGCCTTGGCAGGATATTCCGAGCCCCCGGTGGTCACGCGCTTTGCCGGTCAGCCGGTGAATACGGCAAACGTACGCCTGTCGTACCGGGTGAAGGGTAGTGGCGCCTATACCACGGTGAACCTGCCAAAAGTCACCACGGGCATATTTGACTGGGCCAGCAGTGGCGTCTTCAATTCGGACACGGAAAGCCGCGACTACGACTACATCTATGAGAGCCAGGATAGCAACGGTGTGGTGATCAACCAAGCCCACGGTATCGTCACCCTGGGACGCGATCCTAAGATCGCCTCGCACGTCAAGGACTCGTTGCCGACCTTGGCAAGCTTCAACGTCCCGGCCAACAATCCAGTCGCCGCGACAGCAACCACGCTGGTGCTGCAGTACCGCATGCTGGGCAGCACCGGTGCGTTCACTACAAAAGAGTTGTCAAAAAATGCGAACGGCGCATTCGTGTGGGATGCCAGCGCGCTAGTACCACCAGGGACCAGCGGCGCCATTGACTACGCCTTCACCCTCAAGAATGGCAGCACCGTCCTGAAGCGCGACGATGGCACTGACATCAAAGTCGACGGCGTGCTGTACCTCGGCCCGACAGATGGAGAAGCACAGCTCAAGTGGCAGGAAACCGGCACCGTCAGCAACGTGGCCCTGATCCATCACGCCCAGAAAACCAACGCCTTCGGCGAAGTGGTATCGGAGACCAATGCACGCGGCTACACCACCGTCAGCGTATATAACGCATTGGGCAAGCTGATTCGCAAGGAAGACCCGAACGTCAGCGTCACGCTGTCGAACGGCTACCAGCAAAGCATCACGCCGAAAACGTATTACTACTACGACCGCGCCGGCCGCATGTTGGCCCAGCGCGACGCCAACGGTAACCTGACCAGCCAGGCGATGGTAGCCAGCAGTGGCGCTGTAACTGCGGAGTTCCACGCCGACGGCGGCATCAAGGTCAACGGCTACGACATCTTTGGCGACCTCCGTTACGGCAGGGACGAGATCAACCAGCGTACCGACTATTCTTACGATAAGAATGGCAGGCTCACGCTGATCCAGCGTCCGCTGCGCACCGACGGCATGCGCGCTGAAGTCTCCATGACCTACGACCAGGCCGGTAACCGCATTACGCAGGCCGCTACCCCCGACGCATCTGCCACGCTGGCGTCGTACACCAACAAGACTTTCTACGACAGCATGGGCCGCGTGTCGAAGGTTGTTACCCCAGCTGGCCGGAGCAGCAACTACACCTACGAGTGGGATGCCAATATCAAGAGCACCGGCGGGCGCGTGGTCGGCGGCTGGCGCCAGACGGTAGGCGATCCTATGGGCCGTACCGTGATCGACGAGATCGATGCCTACGGACGCACCACCGCGCATACCGACCTGGGTGGGCACAAGTTCTTCTACAACTTCAATACCGCCGGCTGGCTCGATTCGCAGAGCGGCACCACCGGGCAGAATATCTCTTACACGTACTACGCCAACGGCTACGTCAAGAGTATCCGCGACGTTGCGCTGAACACAGAAACCGCGTACGAGTACGACTCGGTAGGCAATCGTGTGTACGAGTCCTACAAGCGCACGGTGAACGGCCAGGTCGAATACCTTGAAAACTCCAGCGTTGATTACGATAGCAATAACCGCGTCATCCGTATCCGCGACCCGCGTGCCGACATCCAGTACGAATACGATGCGGTAGGCAACCGCCGGCGCGTGCGCAGTATGTACCACGACGGCCTCGATGGCTCGGTCCAGGTCCAGGACTACTGGTACGACTACGACAATATGAACCGCTTCACCCTCACGATGGGCAAGCTGTCGTCGGTCAATGGCGCCCGTGGCACCAGCGTTGCCGACACCAGCGTGCGGGTGGTGCTGGGCGATCGTGGCAGCGAAGGTGTTCAGGTCTTCTACAACAAGGCCAGCCAGCGCAAGACCACTGTTGCGGCACGCGACGGCCATCGTGAAGACTACACCTACGGCGTTGAAGGCTACCTCGAATTCACCTACATCAACGCGGACGCCAGCGCACAAGGTGCATTGGCATCGATGCGCGTGAATGACAGATTGGGACGCACCGTTGGCTACACGGAGTACACCAACGGCAACATCAGCTACCAGCGCAGCACGGTGTACACGGCCGATGGCCGCCAGAAGAGCCAGACCGGCACGGACGGCACCACCACCTACTACTATTACACCCAACGCGTGGGCAACGAAGACAGCCTCACCGGCATCAGCTCCGACGGTGCAGGTGAACTGGCGAAGGTGCAGACCGAAAAAGCCGGCGCCGCGACCATCACCAACGTCACCGCTTACGACTATTGGGATGACGCCAAGCAGCGCAGCCAGACGGTCAGCGGCGAAACGCCGTACAAGCCCGACACGGTCTGGCGCCCAGGTGTTTCGTCGTTCAAGTATGACGTGAACGGCCACCTGGTGCAGGCGATCGATGTCGTCGGTAATGTGACCTTCAACTACATCAGCAATGGTCAGGGCCTGGTTCTCCGCCGCGAGCAATTCAAGGGCAATACGATCGGCATGATCCACCGCTACATGTACCTGAACGGGAACATGGTGGGTGACGTCGGCAACGACGGCGACGCGCACCTCGACTATGCTCAGACGCTGGCCCGCCCGAACCAGAGCCGCGAGCAGATGTACAAGAACTGGCGCCCGGTCAGCAGCGCCGACTTCGACCAGAACTACCAGCCGATCACGCGCGAATACCCGGCAGCGACGGGCAGCAGCTATACCGTCAAGGCGGGCGATTCGCTGTACTCCATCGCGGGAGCGGTGTGGGGCGATGTCAGCATGTGGTACCTGATTGCCGACGCCAATGGCCTGAGTGCGGAAACCGAGCTGTCGGCAGGCCAGACCCTGACGATTCCGAACAAGGTCACCAACATCCACAACAACAACGGCACGTTCAGGCCATACGAGCCGGGCGCAATCATGGGCGATGTCAGCCCGACGTTGCCGGATGCGCCGATGCCAGCGCCGCCGCCGAAGAAACATGGTTGCGGCATTGTTGGCCAGATCATCATGGTCGTGGTGGCAGTGGTAGTCACTGCGATGACAGGTGGAGCCGCAGCTGCATTCTTCGGCAGCCAAATCCTCGGGGCGATGGCGGGCGCTGCTCTCGGGTCCATCGCTAGTCAGGCGGTTGGGATTGCGATTGGCGCACAAGAGAAATTCAATTGGAAGAGTGTGGCGATCAGTGCAGTCAGTGCTGGAGTTACGTCTGGTGTCAGCAGTTACCTCGATCCAAGTGCAGCCAGCATGGCGGCGGGCGCTTCTCCAGGATTCGGAGAGGCCTTGAGCGGCCAAGGCTGGACAGCAGTTGCAGGCCGAGCTGTTCTATCCAATGTTGCGAGCCAGGCCACCGCAAACGTACTGGGCTTGCAAAAGGGTTTCAACTGGAGCAGCGTTGCCGTTAGCGCCATTTCGGCGCCGATCACGTCAAAAATTAGCGAGAAGATCGGGAGCTCTGATTGGGCCAATGCGAATTCGGCCCTTCGTATATTTGCAACAAGTACTGCATCTGCCGTGGTTTCCGCGGCAACGCGCGTGGCTGTGGTAGGTGGACGGATGTCTTGGGAGGCCGTGGCCGTTGACGCCGTCAGCAATGCGTTGGGTTCGAGCTTCGCGGAGCTGTTCGATTCCGACCGCGAGTTGAATGGCGCTCGTGCACGAAGCACAGCGCGGGCAAGGGCTCGTGGCGAGGCGATGCCAGTAATCGACGCGTTGCCAATGGAACCCATTCCGACGCCTGGACTAGCAGACGCCATCAACAATTTGCCGAGGGTGCCTTCGGAGCTGGATGAATTCAAGCTGTCGTTTAAGGAGGCTTCGAAGCTTCAGATCGAGAATGATGCAGCGGCTGTTGCAGGCATCGCTGAGGAGTTCAGCGCAGGCGACAAAGCACGTGCAGCTCGTCAGTCCGCGCTCATTCGTAAGTCGCTTGCGAGCCTGCCACCTCCACCTGCCTTTACGATTGGGGGCGAAGCGAGGCAATATTCGGACGCCGCTCAGTCAAACGGCCAACTATTCACTTCAGAAGACATTCAATACATGGAGCGGATGTTTAAAGGCGAACTGGGTGGGGGCAGCGGAGCAGCGTCTGGTGCGTTACTCTCTTTGCGGATGAATGGAATGCAGCCTTCGCCATTTGGAGCCGATCCCTACCATGGACCTGTAGACGTTCGCGGGGGGCCTGAAAGCATGCTGTCTATCTTTAATCCTGCAGAAAGGACGATAGACCCGAAAATTACGTCACGCGGCACAGCATTGAAAATGGATTTTGCACCAGTGGGAATTCAGTACTATGATAAAACTGATCCGACTTATCACGAGTACACAATGGACGTTGTCTTGTGCTATCGGTCGCAGCCGTTCTGTACAATTCCCCAGGTAGCCCCTTATGTCGACTATAACTCGGCGCCAAAAATGGGTTGGGATGGCCTTTGGAACGGTTTTGAAAAAATGGAAAGCGGCCCGCAGAACTTGATTGGCGGTGATCCAATTATTCATTCCGCTGATCTTGAAAAAGGAAAGTTTATCAATCAAACGCAAAAGGCGCATCGGTTCCACCCCGGCGCCGTGGAAAGTGATTTGTATTGGAAAAATGATGAGTTGCATTTGCAGACAGTCGGGTACGGTTACGCAAAATCAACACTTCATAAACCATTTAATTATGGGATCGGCGAGGTCTATTTTGGCCTGTGGCAGCAATCTCTTCGCACTCAGATTCAAGGGATTAATTCGACTTTGAACGCGCTAAATCAGAGAAAAGAATGAAAACAGTGGGTAAGTACTTAACGTTACTTTTAGTGTCATTCTTGTTGCTTGTCTACCTTATTCATGGGGGGCTTACCTTACAGGATTTCAAAGCAGCTTTTATCGGGATTCGTAGTGGTCATAGTTTGAATAGTATCCCGACAACTTTTCGTGGCTCCTTGGATGTTATTTCGCAAGAACGCTCAACCCGAAGTCTAAGTGATGCATTGATAGCATTGGCTGAGAAATACGGTATGAATCCTGCGTCGGGAATTTCAGGAGATGGCGTTCGATGGCAGGTCCAAATATATTGCCAGGGGAATTTTGTCGGAAATGTTACTACGCTAGGCAATGGTGAGCTCATACTTTTTCAAACGTCACCATATGGATTCAAAGAATCGAGTGATTATGAATCATTCAATCTTGAGATGGTTAATATACTTAAAAGGTATGGCGCCGTTCGGAATTTGGAGCGATTTGCCCCATTGGCTCGAGATGAGCTGCTTGCAAGGGGGGAATATATGAAAATGAATGTTACTTCGCAATGCAGCCCAGCTGGGAAATAGCGCAAATTTTTTGCTCTTGCACTAGCAGCCTGCTGAAATATCGCCCAGGTTGATTCAGTCATGCCGCTGGACTGTGGATGCTGGCCAAGTTATTTCACAAGATGGGACTTTGGGAGGAAACAGCGTCGATTTTCCCTATTTTTAAGGCTTTCTCCTCCGATTTCCCATCATGCTGCTACCTGAGGACGGATTTGTCCCAGGGAACGCATGCGCACCAAGTTGTACGCCGCCATGGTCAATACAAACATCTGGTCGACTTTCTTCAGGCCGCGCACCATGACCTGGCGCATGCCGCCGATGGACTTAGCCCAGCCGAAACCCTGTTCGATGAGCTTTCGCTTTTGCTGCGAGATCATATAACCCACGCTCTGCGCGATCGTTTCTGGTACGGCTGAACTACGCCCGGATTTGTTTTGCGCCACATGAGGGACAACGTTCATGGCCTGGCAGGCCTGCACGAATTCAGCTGCGTCGTAGCCCTTGTCCGCGCCCAATGTGATCTCGCGCTCTGGATCAACCATCGCCTGACGCGCATCGCCGATCATGGCCTTGGCCGCCTCGCGTTCGGCATATCCATCGGCCATCGTCACCACCGCATTGGCGATCAGACGTAAGCGTCCAACGCTGCCACCTAGGCAGCTCGATTAAGACTGCGTAGAGTTCGGGAATGGCAGCAACGAATCGATCTGGCTGTTAGGGCACGTCGGGAGACGTTCCAACACGCTGGCCAGCCAACGCAGCGGAT
>NZ_LMIC01000029.1:0-21041 GCF_001428585.1 Duganella sp. Root198D2
CAGGTGTGGAAGTGCAGTAATGCATTAAGCTAACTGATACTAATTGCCCGTACGGCTTGTCCCTATAACCTTGCCGGTTATACAGCACTTGCCTGTGTTTGAGATACCCACTTTACTTCTTCCAGATTGCGCAGCGCGCCAGGCGCGCTGCACACAAGTCATGCTTGATGACCATAGCCAGTCGGTACCACCCCTTCCCATCCCGAACAGGACCGTGAAACGACTTGGCGCCGATGATAGTGCTGCAACCAGTGTGAAAGTAGGTTATCGTCAAGCTAATAATTCCTGGTGACGCGCCATGCGCGAACCAAGTACCGGTCAGTCTGATGACCACAGCAAGTCAGTCCCACCCCTTCCCATCCCGAACAGGACCGTGAAATGACTCTGCGCCGATGATAGTGCTGCAACCAGTGTGAAAGTAGGTTATCGTCAGACTAAGTAATAAGCCAAAAAGGCCCGCTAAACAGCGGGCCTTTTTGCTTTCTGTCATCGGTATGTCACTTCCGCTAGTTAAGCTGCGCCTTTTGAATTCCAGAGGCCAGCATGAAATCCCTGTCGCTCCTTCCATTAGCACTCGCCCTTGCCGCTTGCGGCGGCAACGGCAGCAGTGAACCCGAACCCGTCAAAACCTCCGTCAATGGCACCTTTGTCGATGCCGCTGTTGAAGGCGCGGACTATGTAGCCGGCACTGCAGCCAAGGCGGCTACTGGCGCCAAGGGCGAGTTCATTTGCAAGGAAGGCGACAACGTCAGCTTCAGCGTAGGCGGGATTGCCCTGGGCAGCGCCGCTTGCGCATCGATGATCACGCCGCTGCAACTGGCCGGCGTGACCGACGTGAAGGACGCCAAGGTGGTCAATCGCCTGCTGGCACTGCAACTGCTGGATGAAGACAATGATCCATCCAACGGCATCAAGATCACGGCGGAAGTGAAGGCCGCACTGGCCAGCAAGTCTGCCGATTTCGGTGCTGCTGCACCGGACTTCAACAAGGCCATGGCTGCCAACTTGGTTGCCGCCGGCACCGCGTATGCTGCGCGTGGCATCGATGATGATCGCCGCCAGTTGGTGCGCGAACACTTCGAAGATACGCTGGCCTCCAAAGTTGGTACGCCGGTGCAGGAATCGTTTACCCAGCCTGCTGCTTCCGTTACCGTGACCCGCTACCAGGTGCAGGCTGCGAGCAGCTTCTATATTCCATATGAAGGCAGTGATGCCAAGGTGAAGGCAGAGTTCCCGCAGGGTTTCCTGCCATCCTATGGTTCGGCGCTTGCCTTCAAGGGCGCGAATGCCAACGGCGACCTGGAATTCTATGGACTGACCGATCGTGGCCCGAACGGCGATGGTCCGAACGTGCCTAATCCAGGCGGCAGCGGAACCATGGGCGCCAAGATCTTCCCTGCGCCAAGCTTTACGCCATCGATCGGCATAATCACTGTCGGCAAGGGTGGCGCGGTGTTGAACACTTCATTGCCGATCAAGGTTTCTGCGACGACCAACAGCTCTGGCCTTGCCATTCCTGCTGGCACGCCGGGTAATTCCGCTGAAGTGCCGGTCTTTGATTCGATGAAATACGACGCGGCAACGAAGGCGGTGTTCAGCGCGAATGGCCTGGATACCGAAGCCATCGCCTTCGACAAGAAGCGCAATGCGCTGTGGGTGTCCGATGAATACGGCCCCTTCATCGTCAAGGTCGACGCGGCAAGTGGGGTGATCCAGTCGCGCTATGCGCCGGGCAGCGGCCTGCCTGCCATCTTTGCCAAGCGCCGCGCCAACCGCGGCATGGAAGGCATGGCCCTGGATACCGCAACCGACAAGCTGCATGGTTTCCTGCAAAGCCCACTGACCGATGGCAGCGCGCCGTATTCGGTAACCGGCAAGAGCGAACAGGTGGAGCGCTTTGCCCGCTTCACCCGCTGGATCGAGTTCGACCCGACGACCGGCAGCACCGGCCGCATGTTTGCCTACCCTTTGAATGGCGCCGAATATGCGGATGGCCGCACCGGCAACGCCAAGCTGGGCGACATGGTCGCACTGGGTAACGGCAAGTTCATCGTGATCGAGCAAGGAGCCGCGCCAGGCGGCAAGGTATTCAACAAGCTGATGCTGGTGGAAATCGGCAGCGCTACCGATATCAACGCCGCGGCATACAATCCGGCTACCTCCGACCTGGAAAAGAGCTCGATGGGCGCGGTGGCGGTGAATGGCGCCGACTGGTCCAAGGTGGTCACGCTGAAGAAAACCTTGCTGCTGGACCTGAACGCCATCGGCTGGCTGGCTGAAAAGGCGGAGGGCCTGACTATTGTCGACGGCAGCACGCTGGCTCTTGCGAATGACAATGACTTCGGCATGAAGACCAGAATCTTCACGCCGGCCGGTGAAGCGGTGGCCGATGCCGACGTCACCAAGTGCAATGTCGATGCAAACGGCACCATCATCACCAGCAGTGCAGCGGGCTGCAACGCGGCCAACACCATCCGCGTTGCGCGCGGCGACGACCGTGAGCGCCCAAGCCGCCTGTGGCTGATCAAGTTCTCGAAAGCACTGAATACCTATTGATGTTCGTGCGCCGCCTCCCTGCCGGCAGCAGCATAATGCCGGCAGGGAGGTGCGCGATGATTGAACTGGACGGTTCGACGGGCGAAGGCGGTGGGCAAATCCTGCGCACGTCGCTGACTTTGTCGATGATTACCGGACAGGCTTTCCGCATTCGTAATATCCGCGCCAACCGCCAGCCACCCGGCTTGCGGCGCCAGCACCTGTCGGCGGTACGCGCAGCAGCAATCGCCTGCTGCGCCTCTGTCTCCCACGCCGAAGTCGGCTCGACTTCCCTGGAATTCGAACCCGGCAGAGTAAGCGGCGGCGTGTACGACTTCGATATCGGCACTGCCGGCAGCACGACCCTGGTGCTGCAAACCCTGATCCCCGCGTTGTTATTTGCCGAGCAGCCTGCCACCGTGACCGTGACTGGCGGCACGCATAATCCGAAGGCGCCTCCAGCCGAATTCCTGCAACGCGCTTATTGCCGCGTGCTGGCGGCCATGGGGGCGAACGTCGAAATCGATATCGAACGTTATGGCTTTTACCCAGCCGGCGGCGGTAGCGTCTCGGCCAATGTGTGGCCATGCAAGCAGTTGCGCCGGCTCGATTTGCTCGACCGGGGCGGCTTGCAGCAGGCCTCTGCGCAAGCCATCGCGGCGCGCTTGCCGGCGCAGGTGGCGCAGCGCCAATACGCAACCGTGCGCAACTTGCTGGGATGGGGCGGGGAGCAAATGCGCGAAGTCCTGGCGCCTGTTTCTGCCAGCCCCGGTAATGCGGTCCTGCTGACCGTTGAAAGTGAAACGGTAACGGAGCTGTTCTCCGCCATCGGTGACCGCGGCGTGCGGGCCGAGGCGGTAGCGCGTGAGGCGGCGCTCGAGGCACGCCGCTACCTGGCTTCCAGTGCTGCGGTGGGCGAACACCTGGGGGACCAGTTGATGTTGCCGATGGCACTGGCGGGCGGTGGTTCCTATACGCTGGACCATGTGTCGCAACATGCGGTCACCAATGCCGAAGTGATCACCCATTTCCTGCCGGTGACGATCAGTTTCGAGCAGAGTGAACGTTTCAACACCTGCCACCTGCGCGCCAAGCTCTAACAGACCTGTTCCCATTCCAGGCCAAAGCGGGCCAGGTATTTTTTCAAACGATCGGCGTCGTTCGGCTTTGCTTTGCCAAGGCGCGAAGCGGCGAACAGCTTGCGGCCGGCATCGGACATGGTCTTCGACTGGCGGCAAACAGCGATGACGGATTCGAGTTGCACGCGATCGAACAAATCGATCTGCTCCAGGGCTTCTTCGTCGAACAGGCCATCGAGCGTCACCGTGGTTTTTGCGCCTTCCACCAACGGGCGCCACTGGCGCTGCAGTCGCGCTACTTCCGCAGTGACGAGCGGCGCGGTAATGCGCCCGGCGTCGGCCAGCGTTGCCATGCGCGTCACGGAAGCCGACAGGTCGCGGAAGTTGCCGTTCCATAGCGCATCCGGCGAGGCCGCAAAGCGCATGTACTGCTGGCGTGCCTCGCTATTGAAGCGCACCATGGAACCGTTCTCCGCGCCGAACTGCGCCAGCAGGTAGTCCAGGTTCGGTTCGATGTCTTCCGGCCGCTCGCCCAGTCCAGGCAGCGAGTAGGTCCACAGGTTGATGCGGGCGAACAGGTCCTCGCGGAAGCGGCCGGCAGCGACTTCACGCGCCAGGTCGCGGTTGGTGCCGGCGATCAGCTGGAAATCGCTGCGTACTTCATGGTCGCCACCCATAGGCAGGAAGCGCTTCTCTTCGACTGCCTTGAGTAGCATGGCTTGCTCGTCCAGCCCCAATTCGCCGATCTCGTCGAGGAACAGCAAGCCTTTGTGCGCGGTACGCAGCAGGCCGGGACGGTCCGATGCGGCGCCTGTGAAAGCCCCCTTCACGTGGCCGAACAGGGTTGAGCCGGCGCCGTCGCCATGCAGCGTGGCGCAATTGATCTCGACGAAAGCGCCGTCAACCTGGTGGCGCGCCTTCTTCAACTCGTACACGCGCCGCGCCAGGAAGGATTTGCCGGCCCCGGTTGGCCCCATCAGCAGCATCGGTGCGCGCGAACGCGCTGCCACGTGCTCGATCTCGTCGATCAGGAGGTTGAAGTGCGGGTTGCGGGTCGCGATGCCGGACTTCAGGAATTCCACGCCCTCGCGCTGCGCATTGGAGAAGCGCTGCGCAATCTGGTCGTAGCGCGACAGGTCCAGATCAATCAGCGTGTACTCGCCCATCTTGCCGGGAGCAACGCGGCGCGGTGGGGAAGTCTGCAGCAGGCGGCCGGGGAAGTAGCGCGCCTCCGTCATCAGGAACAGGCAAATCTGCGCGACGTGGGTACCGGTGGTGATGTGGACCCAGTATTCCTCGTTCTCGGTATCGAAGCGGTAATTGCGCGCGAAGTCGAAAAGCTGGCTGTAGACATCTTCGAAATCCCACCAGTCGCTGATCGGCAGCGTGTGGCGCTGCACCACCGTCTCGGGTGAAATGGTGTGCATGTCCTCCTCGACCTGCCGCGCCAGGCTGTCGTGATGAGCGCTGGCCAGCAGTTCGAACCGGTCGACCACCAGGTCTTCATGCTGCAGCAGCGAGATGCTCGGGCGCCATTTCTCCCATCGCGCCGGGGTGCGCGGTCCGCCGTCCAGTTGCGTGCCGAGGAAACCAAGGATGACTATCTTCTTTTTCATCGCGTATAAATATTTATCTTTTCAGATAATTTACCACATTCATTAATTTCCATGAATCTATATTTATCAATGACTTAGCAAGCTGGCACGCCCTTTGCAATGGTAGAGGTACGCAAAGACGAAAGGAGATCAAAATGGCGGAATCACAAATCAAGGCTTGGACCATCAGTGCCGGCGCAGTTGGCAAAAAAACCGTAAAACGCAGCTACGGCGGCGTGCACACGGCGATGAATATTTCCACCAGCCGCCGCCACACAACCGTCAGCTGGCATGCCGAGCCGCTCCCCGGCAAAGGCCGCACGGTATGGAATGGCGTGGTCTCCACCCTTGTCGGCGCAGATTAATCGTTAGAAGATGAGAGTTATGATGAAAGATAAAGAATTCGAAGTGATGGAAGTGTCGGGTGGTAGCCCGGTGAAGATGTGGACCAAGGGCGTGCCGGTTGAATCGGAAGCGCGCCAGCAATTGGCCAATACGGCCAAGATGCCCTTCATCTACAAGCATATTGCAGTGATGCCGGACGTCCACCTGGGTAAAGGTTCGACCATCGGTAGCGTGATCCCGACCCTGGGTGCGATTATCCCGGCGGCGGTCGGCGTGGATATCGGCTGCGGGATGATGGCCGCCAAGACCACGCTGAATGCGCGTGACCTGCCGGATAACCTGGGCCCACTGCGTAGCGCGATTGAAAAAGCGATCCCGCACGGCTTGACGCCGAAATTCCGCGGCCGCGACCGCGGTTCGTGGGAAAACCCTCCTTCGGCCGTGGATGTGGCATGGGGCCAGCTGAAGGATGAATTCGACGTGATCTGCCAGAAAACGCCGAAGCTGAAGAACACCAACAACTATCGCCACCTGGGTACCCTGGGTTCGGGTAACCACTTCGTTGAGGTGTGCCTGGATGAAGAAGGTTCGGTGTGGTTCATGCTGCACTCCGGCTCGCGCGGAGTGGGTAATGCCATCGGCTCCCACTTCATCGAACTGGCGCAGCAGGATATGCGCACCCATATCGCCAACCTGCCGGATAAAGACCTGGCCTACCTGGAAGAAGGTACCCAGCACTATGACGACTACGTTGAAGCGGTGGGCTGGGCGCAGAAATTCGCCCGCATGAACCGCGAGGTGATGATGCAGAACCTGATCGCGTCCGTGCGCACCGTCATCACCAAGCCGTTCCAGACGCACGTGGAAGCAGTGAACTGCCACCACAACTATGTGCAGAAAGAGCGCCACTTCGGTAAGGACGTGCTGGTGACCCGTAAGGGCGCGGTGTCGGCGCGTGAAGGCGAGCTGGGGATCATTCCGGGCTCGATGGGAGCCAAGAGCTTTATCGTGCGCGGTAAAGGCAACCCGGAGAGCTTCAATAGCTGCAGCCACGGCGCCGGCCGTACCATGAGCCGTAACGAGGCGAAGCGCCGCTTCTCGCTGGAAGACCAGGTGAAGGCGACCGAGGGCGTCGAGTGCCGCAAGGACGAAGGCGTGATCGACGAAATCCCGATGGCCTATAAGGACATCGAGGCGGTCATGAAGGCGCAGGAAGAGCTGGTTGAAGTTGTGCATACCCTGAAACAGGTGGTGTGCGTAAAAGGGTAAGAACAAGGATAAAAAGAAGAATGATTGAAATTGATGGATCCCAAGGGGAGGGCGGCGGCCAGGTGCTGCGCACTGCGCTGACGCTCTCGATGATTACCGGCCAGCCGTTCCGTATCTCGAACATCCGGGCCAATCGCTCGAAGCCGGGCTTGATGCGGCAGCACCTGGCTTCGGTCAAGGCGGCGGCCGAAATCTCCGGAGCGAAGGTTGAAGGCGATGCGCTGGGCTCGACCAGCCTGGCGTTCGCGCCGGGTGCGATCAAGGCTGGCGTGTATGAATTCCAGATCGGTACGGCAGGCAGCTCGACGCTGGTGCTGCAAACCGTGGTGCCGGCGCTGCTGTACGCACCGGGCGAGTCGGTAGTGCGCGTCAGCGGCGGCACTCATAATTCCAAGGCGCCGCCGGCGGAATTCCTGCAGCGCGCTTATGGCCGCGCCATGGCCGAGATGGGTGCGCAAGTTGAATTCGTGCTGGAGCGCGCGGGCTTTTATCCGGCGGGCGGCGGCGCGGTACGGGCCACCGTGAAGCCGCTGGCGACCTGGCGCCGATTGGCGCTGGAAGCACGCGGCGAACGGCGCGAAGCGTATGCGGAAAGCCTGGTCGCTGCCGTGCCGGGCGGCGTCGCCAAGCGCGAGCTCGATTGTGTGGCAAGCGCCATGGGCTGGTCCGGCGAGCAGTTGCGCTTCAGGACCCTGCCCGATAGCTGGGGCCCGGGCAACGCGCTGCTGATTACGCTGGACCACGAGCATGTGACGGAAGTCTTCGTCGCTTTCGGCGAAAAGGCCCGGCGCTCGGAGGAGGTGGCGCGCGACGCAGTGGCACAGGCTCGCCGCTTCATCGCATCGGGTGCTGCGGTCAGCGAGCATCTGGCGGACCAGTTGCTGGTCCCGATGGCGTTGGCCGGCGGCGGCAGCTTCACCATGGACGTGCTGTCGCAGCACACGCGCACCAACGCCGAAGTCATCGCGCGCTTCCTGCCGGTCTCGATCGCGTTCGAGAAGCGCGATACGTGCAGCCATTGCGAGGTAAAGCGTGGATGATCTGGTGCCGCATCCTCGTTATCGCGGGAAGCCGCCGCGTTCGCAACTCATACTCACAGAGCAGGAAGTGCGCGGGTCTTACTGGCGTTACGGTAGCGCACATATTTTTCCGCAGACAGCCCTTCGTGCCGACTTGAGTGTGCAGCGCTACGCGGTCTTTCCGCGTCCGTATTATGTGGACATGCTGAAAACCTGCGTCGAGTGTTCGCGTGCGTTCATATTCTATGCACGCGAGCAGCGAGACTGGTACGAAACGCGGGGATTCTTCATTGACGTCGATTGCGTGCGCTGTGTGGAGTGCCGTCGCAAGCAACGCGCGGACAAGCGCCATATGGAGCGCTACTCTGAGTTCCAGGCGCGCGACTCGCTGTCGCGCAAGGAAATGATGCACTTTGTGGATGACTGCATTTTCCTGTTCCAGCAGGGGAAACTGAAAAACCTGTCCCACCTGGGAAGGATCAAAAACGCAGCGTTGAAGCAGATACCCGAGTACGCGGGCACAAAAACGCTCCAGCTATTACTGCAATCCGCTCGCACGATTGGCGAAATTAGCTAGCTAATTTGGTTACTCCGTGGCAAAATTCGGCGTCGTTGTATTTAATATAACTTTGCTGGACCCGCCATGAACAAAAAGACTTTGGCCAAGATCGCCGCGGCAGTTGTTGTCGTTGCCGGCGGCGTTTTCGCCTACCGGGCTTTTGGCTGGGGCGCCATGAATGGCCCTGTCAACAGCCTGAAGATCGACCTGTCCAAGCCGGACGCGCTGGTCGTTACGACGAGCCTTTCCAGCCTGCCGCGTGATTTGCTGACCGTGCCGCTGGCGCGCGACGTGCTGCGCGAGGACTTCCTGTTTTATTACGAGCAGACCGAAGACCGCCTGGGCCTGAAGGGCAGCCTGCGCCGCATCGCCTACGAGCATGAACTGGGCTGGGGCGACCAGTTGATCCGCATGGTGCTGGACGAACCTGCGGAAGTGGCCATGTGGCGCGATGCCGATGGCTCGCTCAAACACTACGTGATCTCCGTTTCGCGCGGCAAGCTGGCGCGCGTGCTCGAGGAAGCGGGCAAAGTGGCGCTGAAGGATACGCAGCTTACCATCGCCGGCGAATTGCGCGTCGATGGCGACAAGGTGCCGGTGTATGCGTTGAACTATGCCTACCAGCGCAACCTGCTGTTCGCGGCGCACGGCGACCGCATGGTGATCCTGTCCAACCCGGGCATGCTGTATGGTTCCGATCGCAAGGTGAGCGACGATACGGCGCAAACCACCGTCGCCAAGCTGCTGGGCAAGGACGCCGCGCAGCAGAAGGTCTTCCACGACCAGTTCCACTTTGAGAAGGCGGCGCAGGATGGCCACAGCATCGCCATCAAGGCCGATTTCCTGTCCTTTGGCTACCAGCCGTTCTTCAGCGGCCTGGAGGCACTGCGCTTCGATTTCAGCAAGGGCGCCTGGCGCTCGCAGATGCTGCTCGACGCGGCAAAACTGCCAAAGGATGGCTATGACAGCAGTGCCCTGTGGAGCGCGCTGCCATACAACCCAAGCAGCTGCTTCGCGCTGCCGGTGGACTGGACCAGCCTGCAGCCGGTGCTGAAAAGCATCGGCGGCAAGACCAGCCAGCCGGTACTGCCGCTTGCGACCGAGCTGAGTGGCCCTGTCGCCGCTTGCTGGTACGGCAACTCCCGCCTGCACACGCCGGTATTCGTGGCTAACCGCGCCGGCGGCAATGAGGCGCTGTTCGAAAGCCTATTCCAGACGGCGATCCGCGACGGCAAGAGCGTCCAGAAACAGCAAGGCAAGAAGGGCGAATTGCGTTGGAGTGGGGCGGTTTCCACCGCGCAGGGCGCTACCACGCCAACGCTGGCCATCAGCGGCAACACGGTGGTGTTTTCGGCGGACGGCAAGCTGGTTGACCAGGTGCTGGCCGTGAAGCGCAAGGAAATGCCCGCCGCTTCGGACTTGCTGCCGGACGCCAAACACACCGTTGGCATGATCGCTCCGGCCTCCCTGGCCAGGCTGATCGAAGTGGAGAGCTTCAACACCCTGCCTAGCCAGCGCGAGCCCGTGCTGCGAGGCGCGGTCGATGCTCACCTGGTGCCGCGCCTGCAAGCGCTGAAAAAATACCCGCCTTACCGCATGGTGCTGAAGTCCGTGCCGGCCAAGGGCATTGCGTGGCAGCCGCTGGAATGGCAGGCAACGGGCAAATGAAGCGCCGCAGTACGCTGCGCCTGCTGGCAGCTTGCGCCGCCGCCGTAGCGGCGCCGCAGGTGCTGGCGCTGACCAGCGCCAGGGATGCGCAGGTTCGCCTGTCGCAGGCACAGTCGCGCGCCTTCCAGGCGTGGATGCTGCGCATTATCAGCGCCCAGGTCGAACAAGGACCGTCGCCGCGCTGGCAGCATCGCGACTGCGCGGGCCTGGTGCGCTTTGCCGTCAACGAAGCCTTGTCAGCGCATGACGCCAGGTGGATGCGCGCCAACGGCATCGCCAGCGACCGCCGCCTGCCGCCTGAACTGGACTTGACGCCGCAGCAGGCGGCTTTGCGCAACCGCTGGCTGCAAGGCGAGGGCAAGGTAGGGCCTTTCGTCACGGCGCTGGCTCTGGTACAGCACAACAGCCGCTTTGTGGCGCGCGAGATCAGCCAGGCGCTCCCGGGCGACCTGCTGTTCTACGACCAGGGCGACGAACAACATTTGATGGTGTGGATGGGGGCGCATATCGCTTACCACACGGGCACCGTCACCCCAACAGATAACGGTCTTCGTACCGTCGATATTCAACAACTAACGACATGGAAGGACACGCGGTGGCAACCAGCGGTCAACAATCCCAACTTCGCCGGCGTATTCCGGCTGTCATTTCTGTCCTGAAGCTGTGCCTCGCAGGCCTGCTGGCGCTGACTGCGCTGGCAGGTGCGCAAGCACAGGAGGCACCGTCCAGCGGCTACACGCTGTTCAAGGGAGAGCCATTCTTCCTCCTGTCCGATGCCAGCTATGGCAGCACGGATGAAGCGCGCGTGCGCCTGGAGGTGCCGGGCCGCGACTTCGGGCGCTCGCAGCTGGAACAGTATTCCGGCGCCGACATCGTGGTTTACCGCGTGCCGCAGCCGCTGGAGTTCCTGAAGAAGCAGCGCAACCTGCACCGCGTGCAGGTGGACGGTAATTACCAGGGCGAGGGCCTGGCCAATGCCCTGAGCTTCCTGTGGGATAGCTGGTGGAAGCAGTCGCGCCTGGCATGGCGCAGCATCTTCTCGTCCGAGGCACGCCACGCCGTGACCACCAACCAGCCCAGGCTGGCGACGAACGGCGAAGCAATGAAGCGCGCCACCGTGTTTGCCAGCAATCCCCAGTACAAGCCGATCAAGGGCTTCGAGATGGTGGACAGCTTCCGCTATCCAATCTGGCAGGCGAAGGCGATCGAGCCGCCGAAGGGCGTGAAGATGGACGGCTCCAGCAGCGAATTCATTGCAGGCAATAGCGGCAATGTGATGATCCCGGTCGGCAAGCGCAAGCCGGGCCTGTACCTGGTGGAAGCCATTATCGGCCAGCACCGCGCTACCACCCTGGTATTCGTCTCCGACACCATGGCGGTGACCAAGGTGTCGTCCGGCCAGATGCTGGTATGGGCCGCGCGCCGCGACAACAGCGCAGCCGTGGCGGATGCCGACGTGATGTGGACCGACGGCACCGGCGTGCTCCAATCCGGCAGGACCGCCAAGGATGGCGTGGTGTCGATGGAGCGCAGCAGCCCTGAGCACACCTATGTGATCGGCGAAGACCGCAGCGGCGGCGTGTTCGTGTCGGAAAACTTCTACTACGACAGCGAGATCTATAACACCAAGATGTATGCGGTGACCGATCGTCCGCTGTACCGTCCGGGCGACGAAGTGAACGTCAAGTTCCTCGGCCGCGAATTCAAATCGGCGCGCCTGTCTCAAGCGGCAGCTGCCGCGCCTATCGGCCTGACCGTGTTCGATCCGAACGGCACGCCGGTGCTGACGCAAACCCTGCAGCTGTCCCCGGAAACGGGTACGGAAGCCCGCTTCCGCCTGCCGGAGCAGGCTGCTGCCGGCGGCTATGAGCTGCGTTTCAGCTACAAGGACGGCCTGTACGGCGCGGCTTTCCGCGTGGCGGAATACGTCAAGCCGCACTTCGAAATCAATGTCCAGCCGGCCAAGCCGGAATTCAAGACCGGCGAAAAAGTCAGCGGCACCATTTCGCTGCGCTACCCGGACGGCAAGCCGGTCAAGAATGCCAAGCTGTCGCTGTCCCTGCGCGGCCAGCAGAACACCATGGTGGAAGGCGAGCTGCGTTACAGCGGCCTGTTCCCCGTGCAGTTGAAGTCCGAGGAGGCGGAAACCGACCGCAGCGGCGACTACGCTTTCACGCTGCCGCCAGCGACGGACCCGTCGCGCTACGTACTGACCGTGATGGCAACCGACGGCGCGGCTTACCGCGTCAAGGCCACGCGCGAGCTGATGATCGAACGCTCCATCAGCAGCTACCAGCTGAAGGCGGCGCGTTCCTTCTCCGAACCAGGCCAGCAGGTGCACTTCGACCTGGTGGCC
Organism: Duganella sp. Root198D2; assembly: GCF_001428585.1. Lineage (NCBI taxonomy): Bacteria > Pseudomonadati > Pseudomonadota > Betaproteobacteria > Burkholderiales > Oxalobacteraceae > Duganella > Duganella sp. Root198D2. The sequence goes on from NZ_LMIC01000029.1 coordinate 12,426, forward strand.
GATGGCCAGGGGGCCGCACGCCCGGTGCGCTGGGAGATGGTGCAGCTCGAAAAGCAGGAAAAGACCGAAGGCAAATTCGATCCGGCCGCCAAGGGCTGGGATGTGAACTTCGCCAAGGCGGGCTCCTACCAGCTTTCGCTGCGCGATGAGCGCGGCAACCTGCTGGCAGGCGCCAGCCATTGGGTCAGCGGCGAAGGCTTGCAGGCCGCGCCGGGCAGCATCGAGATCGTGATGGACAAGGCGCGCTATCGCCCAGGTGAGACCGCCGAAGCGCTGGTGACCTTCTCCGACCCTATCGACCAGGCCTTGCTGACCATGGAGCGCGACAAGGTCGAGCAGTATGGCCTGATGAGTGGCGGCGCAGACTGGTACCAGGCCAAGCGCGTGGCGAAGAACCAGTGGCGCGTGCGCATTCCTGTGAAGGAGGAGCATGGCCCGAACATGACCTTCTCCGTGGCCTACACGCGCAACGGCGACTTCGTGTTCCAGAACGCCGGCCTGCAGGTGATCGAGCCGCGCATTGCGCTGAGCTTCAAGACCGACAAGGAGGTTTACCAGCCGGGCGAAAAAGTCACGCTGGACGTGACGGCGCAGCTCGATGGCAAGCCGCTGTCCACCCTGGTGGCGCTGGGCGTGGTGGATGAAATGATCTACGTCCTGCAGCCGGAAATCGCACCCGATATTTCGGACTTCTTCTATCATCCGCGCCGCAACAATGTACGCACCACGGCCAGCCTGTCCTTCATCAGCTACGACATGGCGCAGGGCCGCCAACAGAACGTGCCGGGGCGCCATAACTACAACGAGCGTGGCGTGAAAGTGCTGGAACGCCCGCGCCGCGACAACGTCGATACCGCCTTCTGGGCGCCGTCGTTGAAGACCGACGCCGACGGCAAGGCGCGCGTTACCTTCACTATGCCGGATGCCCTGACCCGCTGGCGCATCACCGGCCGCGCGATGGATGCGCAGGGCCGCGTTGGCCAGCGCACCGGCTACCTGCGCTCCGACAAGTCCTTCTACTCCAAGTGGACCGCACCGGACTGGCTGCGCACCGGCGATGCGCCGCGCGCATCCGTCGCCATCTTCAACCAGACCAGCGAGACGAAGCCGCTGGAAGTGACGCTCTCCGGTGGTCCGCAACCCAAGGTGGAGAAGCTCTCTGCCAAGCCTGGCGTGAATTACGTTGAGTTCCCGGTTGCAGTCGGTAGCGCACCGCTGCGCCTGGAAGTGAAGCAGGACGGCAAACTGGTGGATGCGCTCGACACCAAGGTGCAGGAGCAGCCTGCCGCCTGGAGCAGCCCGCGCAGCATGAGCGTGACGCTGGCCGGCACCGACAACGCGTTGAAACTGCCGGCCGATGCACGCAATATCCGCGTCTCGTTCGCGCAAGGCGCTGCAAGCCACTTTGCCCGCATTGCCGATGACCTGATCGAGTACCCATACGGCTGCGTGGAACAGACGGCCAGCCGCCTGATCCCGCTGACCATGGCAGCGCAAAGCATGCCAGCGGACGCCGGCCCAGTACGCGAGCGCCTGATGGCGATCATGCAGGCGCAGCGCCTGCGCCTGGTCTCGATGGCCGGCCCGAATGCGATCTTCAGCTGGTGGGGCCCGGCAACGCAGGGCGATGCACTGATGACGTCCTACGCCTACTACGCCGACTGGTATGCTTCGCGCGCCCTGCGCCTGGAGCTGCCGGGCGAGCACTGGAACAACCTGGTCAGCGTCTATACCGAGCATGGCAAGAATAATGGCCCGCTGGAGCGCGCCATGAGCTTGTGGATGATGCATGAAATGGGCTTGCCAACGAAGACGCTGGCGGAAAGCCTGGTTGCCGATAGTGCCAACCTGGACGTCGGCTCCGCACCGCGCAAGCAAGGCGTCACCAGCAGCGTCCTGCTGGCGGATGGCCAGGACAGCGTAACGCGCGCCATGGCGGTCGGCCTGGCATCGGTTGTCGCAGCGCAGAACGGCATCGCCTTGCCGCCGGCCTTGCAGCAGCAGTTGCCGCAGGCATGGGCCGCACTGCACGCCTCGCCGGCGCCGGTAGCGCAGGCCCTGCTGATGCTGGCCGGCGAACTGCCTGCCGCGCAAGCTGACGCCGTGCTGTCGTCCGTGCGTGCCGACATGCCGACCATGGACCGGGCACTGACCCTGGTCTGGGTGCAGAAGAAACTGGGCGGCTCGCCTGCCGCAAGGCCGCCTGTCGCCGCCGTGGAAGGCGCATGGCAGCAACTGGATAGCCGCAGCGGCCAGCCGGTATGGCGCTGGACCGACGCCAAGGCGCTGCCGGAGCAACTGAAGCTGGCGCAAGCCGCGCCGGCCGGTACCGTCGCCATCGTGCAATACGACAGCCGCGCCGTCGAACAGCACGCGCTGGACGTCGGCATCGAGCGCCGTATCCTGCGCATTAAGGCCGGCTCCAAGGGCTACACCATGGAACTGGTCAAGCCGGGCGAAGCATTGCGCACGGACGAACTGTACATGGACGAAATCAAGCTCAAGGCAGGCAGCGCTTCGCATCGTTTCGGCCTGCTGGAAGTGGCCCTGCCGCCGGGCGCAATGGTTGAATCGACCACCTGGGGCATGAAGCTGGCGGGCGACGAGCCGGTGCAGCTGGAGCGCGCGCGCCACGTCGAGCGCCGCGACGGCTATGCCGTGCCGATCGAGCCGCTGAGCGGCGAAGTCGTCGTGCGCCACCTGCTGCGCTTCGGCCAGAAAGGCAGCTACACCTTGCCGCCAACGCGCTTCCACCGCATGTACCAGCCGGAGCAAAAAGCCTTCGAGGGCGGCGGCAAGACCACGCGTACGCTGAAAGTCGAGTAATGCTGCAACGCCTGCTGCCCGCCTTGTTGTTGGCCAGCGCCGCGCCTGTCGCGGCGGCGGCCTCGCTCGACCTGGCGTGGTGGCGTGACGGCAAGGTACAGGCAGTGCAACTGCAGCAACGCAGCGCATCGGCGCTGCAGCCGATGGCCGCCAGCTCGGAGATCCCGCTTGGCAGCCTGTGGAAGCTGTTTGTCTACGTCTACGCGGTGGACAGCAAGCTTGCTACGCCGGACTACAATTGCGGCGGCCGCAAGCAGGAGGAAGTGTATTGCTGCGACGCCGGCGGCAGCGTAAGCCGCGATGCCGCGCTGGCGCAGTCCTGCGGCCTGTTCTTCGCGCCGGAGCGCCTGGGCATTGCGCAGAAACCGTGGCAGGAATACTGGAAGCGCCGCCTTGGCAGCATACCTGCCGGCGAATTCGCCTGGCTGGCCGATCCCGCGCGGCTGGAGCCGGCGCGGTTGGTCACGCTCGGCAGCCTGCTGCGCGTTTTGGCCAGCATTCCGGCTGCCAGCCGTACCGAAGCCGAGGCGGCCTTGCTGCGCGTGGTGCTGGATGGCCGCGGCGCGGGCAGTGTACGCTGGTTCGGCAGCCAGCTGCGCGTGAAAACCTATTCCTGGCACCATCCCAAGAACGAGGATGCAAGGCTGGGCGGCGCGGCGGGCTGGCTGGCCGACGGCACTCCAGTATGGTTCGGCGGCAGCGACAGCAGCACCGGCATCTTCCAGAAATGGGCACCGCAAATCGCCGCAGCGCTGCCGCCGGTGCAGCCGGCGGAAGACAGCGGCTGCGTAGTGGTCGATTATTTCACCCGCTACCCGGTGCGTGCCGTGCGTACGGCGAACGGCCTGGCTGGGCCGGGTGCGCTGAGCGGCCGCTACGTGGTGCAGTTCGAGAACGGCAAGAGCCTGCCGATCCGCAGCAGCGGTGAGCTGTCGCTTGCCGCCGCGGCAAACGGCAAGCTGCAGGTTCGCGGCCGCATGGGCGTGAACGAATATGTGGCGCGCGTGATCGACCGTGAAGCAAGCACCACTGAGATGGAGGCCGCGCGTGCCTTCGCCGTCGCCGCCCGCAGCTACCTGCAGCAGAACGCGCGCCGTGCGGAGTCCTGCCAGTTCATTACGGACAGCAGCGCCACACAGCGCGTCAGCCCCAATCCGGCCAGCGCCGCCGCCCTGGAGGTTGCACGCTGGACCGACCAGCTGGTGCTGGACGGCGCACAAGTGCGCTACCACAGCAGCAAAGCCGGAGCCAACGTCCTGGCCTGGAGCGATGCCCAGGCACAGGCGCGCGCCGGCAGGAGTTTTGATGACATCCTGGCGGCGGCCTATCCCGGCACCACCCTCGCCATTGCAGGCAACACCGGCACCGCTTGTGCGCGGCTGGCAAAGAATGAGCAATGGCTGGCCTATGCATTGCCGCGCTGGGAGCGCATGCTGCGCCGCGAAGACGGTTATGAGGCGCCGGCGCAAATGCCTGTCGTTTGCGCCTTGAGCGCCGGTTCGCCATATTCCGAGCAGTCGCGCAACCGCATTTTCATGCGGCCGCTAAGCGCGCGCGAAGACCGTATCACGCTGGCGCATGAATACCTGCACATCGGCCTGCGCCGCCACCCGCGCGGGCAGGATGAAGATTATGTGGAGCGCCTGGCGCGCCGCCTGAACGACCTCTCCCTGGAGGCTATGTGAAAACATGCATCCAATATATTGCCGCACTGATGCTGGCGCTGGCCGCCGCGCCGCTGCTGGCGCAGGACAAGACCATGACCGGGCCGGTCGGCGGCTGGAACCGGGCCGGCATGACCGACAAGTCCGGCGAGCTCGCCGTCAGCTACCCGTATTCGCTGATCGACCGCGGCGCCCAGAAGAACCGCACCATGATCCGCGGCCAGCTGGAAAAAATCAGCACCAAGCGGCCCTTCCATCAACTGATCGTGAACGGCAACCCGACACCGTTGTACACCGACCAGGAGGGCCGTTATGCACGCGGCTATGCCTTCGGCTCCGGTTCCAACAGCGTGGAAATCCGTTCGCCGGACGGCAAATCGCTGAAGCGCATGCAGTTCTACGAAACGGACGCCGGCCGGCCGCAGCCGCGGCTGCGCATCATTGGCGCCTGGGACGACAACCAGGCCGAGATCGACCTGCACATCATCACGCCTGACGGCCAGCACGCCTTCTTTGCCAATCCGTTCCTGTCCAATGGCGGCGGGCTGGATGCGGATAGCGTAGACGGCCCCGGGCCGGAGATGTTCACCATGACTTCGCCGCTGCACGGCACCTACCAGGTGTGGGTGAACTATTGGGGCAATTTCGGCGACTCGGGCTATCACTTTGACGAAGCGACGCGCCAGCGCCCCATCATCACTACCCGCATCACCCTGGTCTTCAACGAAAACACGCCCAGCGAAAAGCGGCAGGACTTCGTTGTCCCACTGCGCAAGATCGGCGACCTGACCCTTGTTAAATCCTTTGTATATTGAACACATGAAGAAACTCTGCCTCCCGCTATTGCTGTTGCCCGCATGCGCCATGGCGCAAGTGAGCATTGAGTCGCCAAAAAGCGGCTGGCGCCATTCGGGCGGCAGCGAGGAGCAGTACAGCCAGACTGTGAATTACCCGGCATCCGTCGTGAACATGCAGCCGGGGCAGGCCGAAACGGCGCAGATCCGCGGCAAGATCGCGGGCGCAGGCCGGAACAAGCCGGCCAAGCTGATCGTCAACGGCGTGGCCATGCCGCTTGAATTGCAGGAAGACGGCAGCTTTGCGCGCCCATACATCTTCGGTCCCGGCTCGAACGGCGTCGAAGTGCGTTCAGCGGACGGCAAGAGCCGTGCGCGCAGCCAGTTCTACGACAGCTACAGCGGCAAGACCAAGTCGCGCCTGCGCGTTGTGCTGTCATGGGACAGTCCGGGCACCGATGTCGACCTGCACGTGATAACGCCCAATGGCGGCCACTCCTGGTTCGGCCAGCGCATGCTGCCCGACGGCAGCGGACTGGATGTCGACGTAACCGGCGGCTATGGCCCGGAAATCTATTCCAGCCCGGCGCCGGCCAAGGGTAATTACCATGTCTACGTCAACTACTACGGCGGCAATTCCGAGAAGCAGGTGATTACCGTTGCCACCGTCTCTGTCATCACCAACGAGAATACGCCAAGCGAGAAGCAGCAAACCTTCATGGTACCCCTGCGTGCCCCGGGCGAGCTGACCCTGGTGAAATCCTTCGTCTATCCCTAAAACTGGTAGCGGGCGGAGACGCCTGCGACCCAGTTTCGGCCTGGCGCTCCCTCGTAGTAGCGTTTGTTGGCATCGCCAACGATGACGGATCCGACATACTGTTTGCCGGCCAGGTTATTCAGGCGAACGTATTCACTGACGCGCCATTCTGCTCCAGCCTGTACCGCGGTCAGGCGAAGATTCAGCAGGCCGTAGCCTGGAGCGGCCCGCTCGGTATTGCTGTCTTCCGCATAAACCTTGGCACTGGCCACGCCTTCCAGCGCTGCGCCCCAGCGGCCACCGCTTTCCCGCCAAGCCAGTTCGCCGAAACCGTAGGCACGCGCCACGCCGGGCAGGTGCGCGCCATTCTCGTAGGTGGCGCGCAGTGATGTCAGGGCAATACGCGAGCTGAATCCTGCGCCCCATGCGGTGTCGAAAGACATTTCCACGCCTTTTCGGACGGTACGAGCCGCATTGCGGTAGCTGGTACGTCCCCCGACCGAGGAGTCCACTATCAGCTCGTCGCTGGTACGAATTTCGAAGAGGGCGGCATCGATCCTGGCGCCTGGCGCCAGGATGGCCTTGGCACCACCTTCGACGTGCTTGCTGCGCGCGGGCCGGAGGTTGAAATTAAACCCGGCACCGCCGCCGGAATAAAATAGCTCGTTCAGCGTCGGTGCCTCGAAGCCGCGTGCGGCACTGACGTAGAAGTTCAGTGACGGCGTTGCGTGGTAAAGCACCGCCGCTAACGGCGTGACCTGGCTGAAGCGCAGTTTGCCGCTGTCGTCGCCATTGCTGGTGAAGCGATCCGTCACCGAGACGCTGATTCGGCTGCGGCGCAAGCCGGCTGTTACTTGCCAGCGCTCTTCCTGCCATTCCGCCTGGGCATAGGGGTCGACATTGGACACTGAGTCGTCTTCGTCGCGGCGCAGCCGGCCCTTCACGCCCAGTGTGGTTCCCGAAAAATTCTCGTACCCTTTGCGGTCGTCCGTCGCGGCCCCATATTCAACGCCCGCTGAAGTTGTGAGCATGCCATTGGCGAGCCGCAGCACGCTCTGCCAGCGTACCTCTCCGCCGTGAAAGTCGCGATCGAAGTCGACAACGCCACCAGAGTGCGTCGCCGGAGCCTGGAAGCCCCGCGAGAAAGATTGGTACTGTACTACTCGGCGGTTTCCTGTATAGGCGGCGAGCAGCAGCCTGGCGTCGCCGATCGGTTGTTCCCAGGTGATCCCCGCCTGCTGGTGGTTGATGCTTTTACGCGTGTCGTAGCGCTCGGCCAGCGTACGCTTGGGCGCTAAGGTGTCGGTGGCATCGGTCTCACCCGCGCGTGGATCGAGCTGCCAGGTCGCCCAAGTCACGCCCAGCGGGTCCTGCGTGGCCTTCTGGCGCAGGCCAGTCGCGACCAGCGTCAGCTTTCCGCCGCCGCCGACATGCATGTTCAACTTTGCGTGTGCTTGCTCACGCGTAGCGGCACTATGATTGCGAAAGCCGTCAGTTTGAAAGCGCGAGGCATCGAGTGCGTAGCCGACGCCATCGGCCTTGCCCTGAGCAGACATGTCTATCTTTTGAAGACCGTCGCTGCCGGCGCTGGAGCTGGTTTCCAGCGTCGGGCGCCCTTTGCCTTCGCGTGTGAATAACTGTATTACACCGCCGGAATGGTTACCATACAGGGCCGAGAATGGGCCGCGCAGTACTTCAATGCGTTCTGCCATATCCAGGTTGAAGGTCGCTGCCTGTCCTTGTCCATCCGGCATGCTGGCCGGGATTCCATCCGCAATAAGGCGCACACCGCGAACGCCGAAAGCGGAGCGCGCGCCGAAGCCGCGAGAAGAGATCTGCAAATCCTGCGCATAATTCTGCCGATTCTGGACCACCAGGCCCGGCACAGCGGCCAGGGCTTCGGAGGCGTTGACCCGTGGTTGGCCTTCATGAATGCGGCCGGCCCCCAGTACATCGATTGCGGCGGGAACGTCGAAGCTCGCGCGTTCCGAACGCGTGGCACTCACAACGACGATTGGCAATTGCTCAGGTATTTGAATGTAAGGCATGGGAGAAACTATACATCTCCCCTTGCAGAGGTGAATTTCGTTTGCTATAGTTCTGTCCCTCGCAACGCAACACTGTTAAAACAGTAAGCGAAACGAGAAAAAGAAGGGGTTGACGAGTTGCACGCTGTACCGCATAATCTCGCTTCTCTGCTGCTGACGAACACAACGCTTCGTCGAATAAACAAGGCAGCGATCTTTAAAAATCAACAGTCGATAAGTGTGGGCGTTTGACGANTATAGTTCTGTCCCTCGCAACGCAACACTGTTAAAACAGTAAGCGAAACGAGAAAAAGAAGGGGTTGACGAGTTGCACGCTGTACCGCATAATCTCGCTTCTCTGCTGCTGACGAACACAACGCTTCGTCGAATAAACAAGGCAGCGATCTTTAAAAATCAACAGTCGATAAGTGTGGGCGTTTGACGATATTGCCACGAACCTTCGGGTTCGATGCTCAAAATATAGTTATACGCTCGCACAAATATATTAAACGTAATAAGCCCAGGCCCACGTGGGCGCCATGGCCGAT